>JBLHNI010000091.1:0-10740 GCA_047650615.1 Maribacter sp. | reverse complement strand
CGGGTTCGGCTCCAAAAAACTTGATACCGTCCGCTCCTTTTTTTGCATTCGCTCGAACCCATTCCCTGGCTTGTTCCGTGGTTGAGATGGGAATATCGTTCAAGGGGTTGAATGTTTTACTTGTCTGTCCGAAACCGGTATACGACTGAATACGTGGTGCTATTATTTCGTTTTTAGCACTTTTTCTTTTTAGATCTAAGGCAAAATCGATGCCCCTACCGCTTGGTTCCCTAACGGTGGTAATACCATGTGCCATCCATAATTTAAATACATAATCTGGTTCCGCTCCTTGCGACGTTCCACCAATATGGCCGTGCATATCAATAAACCCAGGCAATAGATACATGCCGTTGCAATCTAGTTCCTTACCGCCAGGTTTTAATTGTGGTCTTTTACTCTCATCTATGGGAACGCCGTCATATCCAACGACCTCAATTTTTTTAATGATATTATTTTCAACAACGATGTCGATAGGGCCTTGTGGTGGTGCACCATTACCGTTAATGAGCATAACACCTCTAATAATTAATTGGGAATGTGGCCCGTCTCCTTGTAGGGACTGCGCTATAAGCGTACCTATGGATAAAAGGGATAAGAGTAAGAATAATTGTAGTTTTTTCATCATGTTTGGTTTGAAATGAATGAGCATTAATCCGAAATTTTTAATCTTCTGAAGGGATATTTATTTTATCCCCAAGAAAAAGAGCATTTAAGAAAAGTCTATTAGTACCGTACCAAGAACCTCTAAAGTTTGGGTTGTCTGCAAAAAGCACTACTCTTCCACTGCCCACTTTGCTTACGAGTAATGAAGCAGAGGTTTTGATATTTTCCTCCATGTTCTTTTTCGTGATGAAGCCGTCAATAAGCGGATTTTGAGTATATCTGGCCACTGTAGCATAGGAGTTTTTGCTAGGAGCTAGCCATACGGTATTGTTTTTATACACCGGAATAGTCGCGTCTCGGTATCCGTAGGCTAGGGGATGGGTTATATCCAAATCGACCTTTAGGATAATACCACCAACACTTTCTTTACCAATATTCTCACGGGCAGCTACATAGGGTTTCCTTTCCGTGATTTTAGTAGAATCCTTTTCTGTTTTCGTGAGCTTTTCATCTACTATTTTTTTGTCGATAACCCATTTGCTTGCCGTTCCAATAGTAATCAAGGTATTGCCTTTACGCGTCCAGTCCTTTATTTTGGCTATTTGCTTTTCCGAGAGATCGTATCTACCCGAAACCATAACCAGACTAGTATACTTGTCCAAGTTTACCCTATTGAAATTACGCATTGGAATTTTGGTGATCGGCATGCCTACTCTGGTATCCAACAAATGCCAAACTTCTCCGGCCTCATAGGAACGTACACCATCTCCAATAAGCATAGCTGCCTTAGTTTTTTTAATAGCACGGATGTTGCTACTTCCTAAATCAATGCCTTTAAGGTTAAGTCCAGTATCTATTGCAAAAATGGGGACATCGAATTTATCCTGTGCTTCTCTAATCGATTTATGCACCGATGCTGCATCTTGTTTTTGAAGACTTACGCTAATCAGTACTGCACCATAATTGAAATTTTTTACCTCTTTTCTAGTTTTAGCCGTAAACGGTTTAGCCGCTGAGGAAGCAACGATACCTTTTTGTTGTAAATAATGTAAGGCGGCCGGGGCATTGTAATCGTCCCAATCCATCACATAGGCATAGTTTGATTTTTCAACCGGAGGTTGCTTAGCAAGATTTTCTACACTGGTAATTTTATCCCCAAGTTGAAGCGTATTCACCGACTTGTATTTCATATTATAGAAATTACCCAAAGACCATGCTGAAGCATCATAATATACGCTGTCCCTATATTTATCGTAGGTTTCAAACATGGTTTGTACCATTCTGTATTGTGGCTGATTTGTAGGCACCGTATACTTGTCTCCAGAACGGTACACCTCAATTTTATGTAACAACAATTTATCAATGAACGCCTTGGTCCGGTTTTGGTCATGCACATCGCCAAAAGTATAGCCCTTGATTTTACTCTTTGTAGCATTGGTCAGGCCACTTTTAAAGAACTGCTGCTGATATTTGCGCATATACGCTTTATTATTTACCGCAGTTTTCACTGTAGTAATACTTGATGTGTATTGATTCCTTATAGTAAATGCAAATGTGATTTCGCCAAAGGCGGTCGTTTGTCTATGTCCGCGAGAACTTGCTTGCTCAAATAACAATCCTAGACCTCCTTGTAGGTCTGGGTACGAAGACCCGTAGCCAGGATAGGTACCATCAAAAACCTCTTTTGTGAAATATAGCGAACCGATACTATCCAAAGCCTTAGCAAATTCGTTGCCAAAAAGCGTGTTTAGGTCCTCATAGTTTTCTTTGGGCATAATTGGATCCCAAGATGCGTTAGCTTTCATAGGTTCAAAAAAATAAGTGCTTTGGGTACCCATTTCATGAAAGTCCGTTACTACGTTTGGATACCATTGGTGGTACCAATTCAATTTGCCCCTACTTTCGGGGTTAATACCTAGTAGCCAATCTCGGTTGAGATCAAACCAATAGTGATTTGTTCTTCCTCCTGGCCAGTATTCGTTGTGTTCGGCATCTTGTGGGTCGGCCACCTCGGGTGTGCCTTGATAGGTATTTGCCCATTGGCTATGGCGGTCACGACCGTCTGGATTAATGGCAGGGTCTATAAATATGACCGAGTTCTTTAGATAGCTCAGAATTTCTGGATTTTCCGAAGCCGCAAAGGTATATGCCGACAATAAAGCAGCTTCTGAGCTTGACGGTTCGTTTCCGTGTACGTTGTATGCAAGATTAATGAAGATAGGTACCTCATCATAATTGGAAACCGATTTTGAAGGATCAGTGAATGCTAAATGAGCTTCTTGCAGTTGCTCCAAGTTGTTGCCATTTTCCGGAGCGGTAATGGTAAGCATAACGAGTTTTCTACCCTCGTGCGTTTTTCCGTAGTACTGAATGCTAGCACGGTCAGATACTTCTGCTAATTTTTCAAAATAGGCAACGATGAGATCATGCCTGGTATGGTGCTCTCCGATACCGTAGCCTAAAAAAGCTTCTGGAGAGGGAATATTCTCATTAAAAGGTTTGAATTTTTGATAGAAGTAGTCTTGCGCCGATAGGGTACTACCAAATAGTACCACCAAGAGTAGTAATTTTCTTAACATGAAACGTTTTTTAAGTTGGATATTTAAATATACCTATTATCCCTTTAAAATGTAGCAGGGAGAAGTAATTTGTGCTAAGCACTACGAAGGTAAAATCTAAAATGAATTTTAGTTTACACTGCTGGGTGCAACTGCTGCGTTATTTCGTGGAACCTGATGATGTAGTTAGTTCCTTTTTTGCTAGCGTCTCTTTGGATAGTACCCTTTAATTGTCGGGTGAGGTTATGGATGAGCTTTAGTCCTAAGGATTTGGAATTTTTATAGGTTATTGTTTCTGGGAAACCTTTACCGTTGTCACCAATATTAAGTACATATTGTTTGTCCAGTTCTTTCTTTAAGACAATATATATTTCACCTTCTTCTTCATCAGTAAAACCATATTTTAAGGCATTAGTTACCGCTTCGTTAATCAAGAGTCCCAATGGTATGGCCGTATCTATGCCTAATTTTATATCTGGGATATCGATTTTTAGTTGCACCTTACTGTCCAGTCCTTTAATAGACCTTATGAGGTATTCGCTCAATTCCTGTACATAGGATTTGTACTCTATTTGAGTAATATCATTTCGCATGTAGAGCATTTCGTGAACCATTGCCATAGAAATAACCCTGTTCTGTGTGCTTTTAAGTAGGGTTTTCATTCTTGCCTCTTCCACATTACGTGACTGCAGGCTCAGTAAGCTGGATACGGTTTGTAAGTTGTTTTTTACCCGATGATGTACTTCCTTTAGTAGCGTTTCTTTTTCTTCCATTTGTGCGGTAAGTTCTTTTTTGGAACGGTACAGCGCATGGTGTGTTTTTAGTAAGTTCTTACCGAATATATTACCTAGAAGAAACATAGAGAATAAAACGGAAAGGAGGTTAAACAGGTCTTTTGAACCCTCTGGAATTGTATTTTCTGTGATATTAAGGTCAGGAATGCTTTGCGAAAAAATTAAGAGCACCAGACAAAAAACAAGGATAAGGTACACCTGTCCGTATCGTTTTGTGGTAACATAACCAGCAAATACAATCAAGGCCAGCGTAAAAATAAAGGAGCTATTGATGCCGCCGCTGTATAGGGTGATGATTAAGGCACTAATAAGCGCCATTATAGAGGAAATATGATAGGTGGCAGTGATGTTTTTATGCTTGTGAAATGCCCAAGTATTTAGAAGGTTGAAAATGCCAAAAGCCACAAAAATTATAGGAATTATCTGCTTTATGTTTAGTCCGAAATAGCAGATAGCCGCAAAAACTAGGGACAAAGCACTAGAAACGTAGTTTACCTTTAAAATAAGAGAAACCTTATCTTTAAGACGTTCTTGATCTACATGTGAATCGTTCATATAAAACGTTTTGATTCGGTATTAGTCTTTGTTACCTAAATGTAAAACTAGTCATGTTTACTCAATAATTTCAATACTTTTTAATATTCCGAAAGCTAGGAGCTAAAAAAACCTTGGATTCTTATATTTCTCGGTCTTAAACCTGTTAAATTGCCACTGGGAATGGGTCTTTCTCCTGTATGTCTTTATGCGATGCCTATTTAAATAAATAGAGGTGTCTAGTTAGGTGCTTAGTTTAATTTGCTTATACCCAATGTGTTGATGTTTAGTCATTCTTTTAATTAGATTATCAAAAATGGTTTGTTTATGTGTTGACCTGTTTAATCGATAACTATATTCATCCAAATACTTTTCTATGTGACCATCATGCATCCAAGAATATACACTTCTAAGCCCAGCTTTTAGCTAATGAATTATAGTGTTGATTTCAAAAAAGTCAGAAATATTACTCTTAGTTTGAGTGATATCATACTGCTTTTTTAGAGGCAGATAACCTTTCCATTTATCGGTTGTTATTTTGGCATCAACAGAGATATGACTAACAAATATTTTACTCAATTCCTTTGATGAATAATTTTCTATCCTTTTAAAGTAGGCTCGTTTTGCTCCCCGTTTTTTGTCAACTTCTACTGCCACAACAATTTTCTTCTTTTTACTATCATTGCTTCTTTCTTGTTTAGATCCTCTTTTCCGCCATACACAAACTCATCTACAAATACTTGACCAGTCATAGGCTGCGATTCACTACTCTTCATTGCTATGCGCACTTTATGCATGAATAACCAAGCTGTTTGTCTGGTAACACTTAGACGTCTTGCCATCTGTGATGATGATACACTTTTTGTGGCGACACTCATTTCAAACACTATGACAAAAGCCTTACGAACTCCAAACCTTACGCGATGGAATAAAGTGTTTGCTGTTGGGCTCTCTACATGATGACACCTATTACAATCTCTTGCGTAATTAGCTTTACGAATAGTGAACTTTTTGTGACCACATTTCACACAACTATAACCAGTATGCTATTTGATTTTAGATACTTACTCCAAACAATCTAAATCAGTTCTATAAGTGTCAAAAAAATCAACAATACGCTCACTTTTAAAAGAAGCCATAAACCTAATTTATTTAATAACTTAAAGATAAGTGCTCAAGTAGACATCTCTATAAATAAATATAGCAACCTAATTCTTAGTTTGGACGTCCTCTCAAATTCGTTAGGTACGTCAGGATTTATGAATATTTTATGGTACAAAGGCTTACCACCGCCGCTGTGATTACTTTTTTACTTTTAGTAACTCATAAATAAAGGACTAGTAAGTATAACAGAAGATTTGGTTTATTCTATAATCTCGTAGTCGATGCTTAATTTTCGCAAAGCTCTTAAAGCAGAACCAGAGTTTTTGTCTTCTACCTGAATGTCTACAGGGTCTCCCTCTAGAAGTATGTCTGTAAGTTCATTTGATAATGATACATCAGTATTAAATGAAACGGCTGCAATACATTGGGCAATTGCCCTTCTATCTGGTCTCTGAGCGTCACAGGATAATAAGTTTAGTTTCATAATATAGTATAGTAATTCAAGACAAGAGGTTGGATACTATTGGATGGTAGTTGGGTAATTATCCATGTTAAAAACCTGTAACAAAAGAAATATAGATTATCAAGGGTCTATATTTCTTTTGTTAGTGAAATCGAATTATATTTTAATTTCACCATTAAACAAGTTATTTGAGGTAACTACAATACTACTTAGACTTCTTCAATCTCTTTTCTTCTTTCTTTTCTTTAGCTGTTTTTGCAGGTTCTTTTTTGACATTCTTTTTTGCGTCTTGACTTTTTGCCATAATAATAGAATTTAATGATTAGTACTGTTTTTAGGTATTAATTGACTAGGTATGCGTGCACATCAAACAATAGAAAGTCATGATTTTCAACTCACTTGGGAGTTTAATATTCGATGTCTTTTTTTCGTTCGCAGAGACAAAAGGCTTTAGTTAAATAATTACAGTCTGTTTTCTTACTGAAAGGTAGCGTAATTAATGACAGTTTAAAACCTTTAATTTTTTTAATCTTTTGTCATACTGATTCTCTTTGTTGCCAAATAGATTATCTGGGGTTCATAATTAGAATGGCTCCTTTCCTCGGATGAGGGAAGGAGCCATTCTATCTTATTTTAAAAACTTAGGGAATAAATTAAAATTATAACCACTTTTTAAATACTGTAGCTACTTTGCTATTGACCGCAGCTTAATCCAAAATAGGTAATATCTTTTAGTGCCTATTGCTAAGTGTTTAATCTTGAGTAATGACCCATTCACCTTTTTGGAGTAACGGTTCGGCCTGCTTGAATTTAACGGTCTTGCTTTCGCCAGACATGACATTCTTTATGGTTACGCGCTCGTTTCTGCCAATTTTTGGTTGCTCTCTCGTAATGGTTTCGGTCACTTTTGGACGTTGCCCTTGGTTTTGACCTACAGCTCTGCTGCGGGCTGCAAGTTCATCACTATTAGGAATTTCGGCTTTAGAGGTCTGTAAATTTTCCTTATTACGTTTTACACTACGGGCTTCTTGTATTTCGTTTGAATTTTCAGAAGGTAATTCTCCTTTGAACAAGAAAGAAATAATTTCCTTGTTCACTTTCTCAATCATCTCTTTGAAAAGTTCAAACGCTTCGAATTTATAGATTAACAAAGGGTCTTTTTGCTCGTGTACCGCTAATTGAACCGATTGTTTCAGTTCATCCATTTTTCTTAAATGTGTTTTCCAAGAGTCGTCTATAATGGCAAGTGAGATATTTTTCTCAAAATCTGTAACCAATTGCTTTCCTTCGCTATCATAGGCTTCTTGTAAATTAGTCACCACACTAAGACTTTTAATACCATCCGTAAACGGCACTACAATACGCTCAAAGTTGTTGGACTTGTCCTCATATACCTGTTTTATAACAGGTAAAGCGGTAGCGGCGTTGCGCTCCATCTTCTGCTTATAATACTCATAACCCGTTTTGTAGACTTTGCCGGTAATTTCTTGAGCACTTAATTTTCCGAATTCGTCCTCTGTAATAGGGGAGGTCATGGAGAAGTACTTTATTAATTCAAACTCAAAATTCTTGTAATCACTGGCGCCTTTGTTACCCTCTACAATCACTTCACAGGTATCGTAAACCATATTGGCAATATCTACCTTCAAACGCTCTCCTTGCAATGCATGACGTCTTCTTTTATAGACTACCTCACGTTGTGCGTTCATGACATCATCATACTCCAATAAACGTTTACGTACACCAAAGTTATTTTCCTCTACTTTTTTCTGTGCGCGTTCAATGGATTTGGTCATCATACTGTGCTGAATGACTTCACCCTCTTCAAGTCCCATCTTGTCCATCATCTTGGCCACCCTGTCCGAACCGAACAACCGCATTAGGTTATCTTCTAAAGAAACGTAGAATTGAGAACTTCCTGGGTCTCCTTGGCGCCCAGAACGTCCTCGTAACTGTCTGTCTACCCTACGGGAATCATGTCGTTCTGTACCTACAATAGCAAGTCCGCCAGATTTTTTTACCTCGTTGGAGAGTTTGATATCTGTTCCACGTCCTGCCATGTTCGTAGCGATGGTCACTACTCCTGCATAACCGGCCTCTGCAACTACATCTGCTTCCTTCTTATGAAGTTTTGCGTTCAATACGTTGTGCGGTACTTTACGGACACTTAAAAGTTTAGAAAGCAATTCAGATATTTCTACAGAGGTAGTTCCAATAAGAACGGGTCTTCCAGCCTGGCTCAATTTGGTAACCTCGTCTATAATCGCGTTGTATTTTTCCCGTTTTGTTTTGTAAATCAAATCATTACGATCATCCCTGGCAATCGGCCTATTGGTTGGAATTTCCATTACATCCAATTTATAGATTTCCCACAACTCTCCAGCTTCTGTTACTGCTGTACCAGTCATACCGGCCAACTTGCTATACATTCTAAAAAAATTCTGTAAAGTAACCGTGGCGAAGGTTTGGGTTAATGCTTCGATTTTTACATTTTCCTTAGCTTCAATAGCTTGGTGCAATCCGTCCGAATATCTACGACCATCCATAATACGACCAGTTTGCTCGTCTACAATCATCACCTTGTTTTCCATTACCACATATTCCGTATCTTTTTCAAATAGGGTATATGCTTTTAACAATTGACTCATGGTATGAATGCGCTCACTTTTTATAGTAAAGTCTTTAAAAAGCGCTTCTTTAATTTCTGCTTCTTTTTCAATTTCTAAACCTTGATTTTCAATCTTAGCGATTTCACCTCCTATATCTGGCATTACAAAAAAGTCCCTGTCTTTCTCCCCAGAGATATAATCTACTCCCTTATCTGTAAGTTCTATCTGATTGTTCTTTTCATCTATCACGAACAATAGGTCTTCATCGACTTTAGGCATCTCCCTGTTATTATCTTGCATGTAAAAGTTCTCTGTTTTCTGCAAGAGCTGTTTTACCCCTTCTTCACTCAGGAATTTTATCAGTGCTTTATTTTTTGGCAGTCCTCTGAAAACGCGAAGTAATAAAAACCCTCCTTCTTTGGTGTCGCCCTCTGCAATCAGTTTTTTTGCCTCGGCCAAGATACCTGTTAAATGCTGACGCTGTTTCTGAACGATTTCGTTGACTTTTGGTTTCAATTCATTAAACTCGTGGCGGTCTCCTTCCGGTACAGGCCCAGATATGATAAGCGGCGTACGTGCATCATCTACCAAAACAGAATCTACCTCATCTACAATCGCATAATTATGTGGTCGCTGTACCAAATCTGTTGGCGTATGTGCCATGTTATCCCTTAGGTAATCAAAACCGAATTCGTTGTTGGTGCCATACGTAACATCTGCGTTATAGGCTGCTCTTCTGCCGTCGGAGTTAGGTCTATGGTGGTCTATACAGTCTACGGAAAGGCCGTGAAATTCAAAAATTGGCGCCATCCATGCACTATCCCTTTTTGCTAGGTAGTCGTTAACGGTAACCAAATGGGTTCCGTTGCCTGTTAGTGCATTCAGATATAACGGTAGGGTCGCTACCAATGTTTTGCCTTCCCCAGTTTGCATTTCAGCAATTTTACCTTGGTGCAGGGCAATACCTCCAACAAGCTGTACATCATAATGTACCATGTCCCAGGTCACTTGCTTTCCGGCCGCATCCCAAGAATTTTTCCAAATCGCTTTATCGCCGTCCAAGGAAAGATAATCTTTGCTACCGGATAACTTTCTGTCGTTTTCAGATGCAGTAACAGTGAGGGTTTGGTTATCAACAAAACGTTTTGCCGTTTCCTTTACTACAGCAAAAGCTTCAGGTAATATTTCGTTTAAGGTAGCTTCTGAAATAGTGTAGGCCTCTTCTTTTAGGATATCTATTTGTGTGTAGCTATCCTCGTTTTTATCGATGTCGGTAGACTCGTGAACTTCTTTTTCTAGCTTGGCTATTTGGGCAGTGATGTCTTTGTAGGAGTCTTGTATTTTTTGCTTAAAATCGATGGTTTTCTGACGGATTTCATCCAAACTCAGTTTTTCCATATCGGCTTCAAAAGACTTTATTTGTTCTACAAGAGGTTGCAGCTCTTTTACATCTTTTTTTGATTTGTCGCCAACAAAAGCCTTTAAGACGGAATTTATGAAACTCATATGTTTTTATGTATTTATACCGAATACGTAGAGATTGTAATCTCTAAGAGGTTTTTTATATTAATTAAAATCGATTTTTAAAATATGTATGTCAATAAAGAACAAAAGCCATTCCAGTCTTTATAATAGTCTAAAATACCTTTTATTACTGCCAAAATTACATAAAAAAAAAGCCTCCAAGGAGACTTTTTAGTAGTAATTATAATATGTAAGCCTACAAAACGCAATTCACCAAATAATGATACAAGCTATTTTATGTGCCTTGTTTATAACCGATAGTATGCTTGTGTTTTAGCTAAATGTAGCGCTAATATTCGTCCTCGTTCCAGAGGTAGTCTTCTTCCGTGGGATAGTCTGGCCAAATCTCTTCAATTGATTCGTAGATTTCGCCACCTTCTTCCTCCATGGATTGTAAGTTCTCTACAACCTCTAAAGGCGCACCGGTTCTGATTGAGTAGTCAATCAACTCATCTTTACTTGCCGGCCAAGGTGCATCACTTAAATAAGATGCTAGTTCTAATGTCCAATACATGGTAATAGTGTTATTTTAAATTTTTGCAAAAATAATT
>JBLHNI010000090.1:0-10770 GCA_047650615.1 Maribacter sp. | reverse complement strand
CACACCTAGATCAGTATACACCAATATTTCAATATTTTTCCAAAGCTAAGGAAGAGCGCTATACCAAAAAGTTGCCATTACAGCCCAAAAGAAATATATACAGATGGGCATCGGTAGCTGCAGTAGTTCTTTTTACGGTAGGCGTTTACTTCAATACTAGAACTAGCGCAGTAGCCAGAAGCTTGGAAGAAGAATACACGGCAGCCGAAATCGCTTCTGCACAGGAGGCGTTCGCCTTATTGGCGATGAACTTTAATAAAGGCACAGAGCAATTATACCACTTGGAAGAATTTGAAAAAAGCACAAAAAAATTTTTAATTAAATAATATTAAACGAATATGAAAAAGATATTAATAGTAGCAGTAATGATAGTTGCACCTTATTTTGTGCAAGCGCAGGATATTTTTGAGAAATATGAGGATGATGATAAGGTTACTTTTGTAGCCATGCAACCAAAAATGTTCCAGATGTTAGCAAAAATGAGTGTAAACTCAGACGATCCCGAAGCACGAGAGTTCTTTGATCTTGTAAATAGCATTACCAGTTTTAAGGTAATTACTACAGAAGACGCATCAATTACAAAAGATGTAGATAGTTGGGTTTCCAACCGCTTAAAAACATCTTCTTTTGAGGAACTTATGCGTATCAGAGATGGTGGTTCTAATGTAAAGTTTTACGTGAAAGAAGGCAAAGATTCCGATCACGTAAAGGAACTCTTAATGTTCGTAACCGGAATGAAAGATATGGATATAGACCTTAACGGCAGGAAAATGGAAACGGTTCTGCTTTCCTTGACAGGGGATATCAATCTAAAATCGGTTTCCAAATTAACAGATAAAATGGATCTTCCCGGTGGTGATCAGTTGGGTAAGGCATCTAAAAAGAATAATTAAAATAAGTAATAAGTATTGTGAAGCAAGGTATTGAAGCTTCGCCTTAAAACAAGAATATCAATTCATCAATCTATAAATCATTCCTCCATAAAAAATAAGGAGGACTTAAAACAACAATCATGAAAAAAGTAACATTAGTAATTGTATTCGCTTTAGTATCTGCATTCGGTTTTTCACAATCCATTTTCGACAAGTACGAGGATATGGATAATGTAGGATCGGTAATCATAAATAAAGGTCTCATAGAATTAGCGTCAAATCTAGGTGCTATGAGCGACGATGCGGATGCAAAAGAGTTTATGGAGGTAGCCAGTGGTCTTAACGGTGTAAAGATTTTTATGACCGAGGATCCTTCGGTATCGGCAGATATGGCGAACACCGTTAAGAAATATCTAAACTCTTCTAAATTAGAAGAGTTGATGCGGGTAAAGGACAAAGACGTAAATGTAAAATTTTACGTAAGGGACGGTAAGAAGAAAGATTATGTTAGCGAGCTGTTGATGTTCGTTTCTGGATTGGATAATGCCAAAATCGGAAACCATGGTAGAAAGTTAGAAACAGTACTTGTAAGTCTTACAGGCGATATCGATTTGAATAAGATAGCTACGCTTACTAATAAAATGAACTTACCGAAGGAACTGAACGAGGCTGGTAAATAATAATAATTCTTATTATAGAATCACTTAAAATAAAAGCTGATGAGAATAATAATAAAAAGTTTAGTAGTCCTAGTAGCCATCGCACTTTCATCTTGTTCATCTACCCAGAGTCTGCAGGAATATTATATAGACAACACCGAAAATCCAAATTTTTTAGCTTTTGATATTCCAACGAGTATCTTTAACCTAGATGCTGCAGAACTGGGCGAAGACCAAACAATTGCGTACGAATCTCTTAAAAAATTGAATGTACTGGTATTTAAAAAAACGGCTGATAATGTAATCGCTTATAAGGCCGAGAGCACCAAGGTAAAGGCAATACTCGTCAACGATGACTATGAGGAGCTTATGAAAATGAATACCGAATTTGGCCGTGCCAGTATTCGGTTTAAGGGAGCGGATGAAGCTATTGACGAAGTAATCATTTTTGGTGATAATAAAGATAAGGGATTTGCTTTAGTGCGCGTATTGGGAAAGAATATGAACCCTGCACATTTTACTCAACTATTACAAGCATTAGAAAAATCTGACTTTAATGAAGAAGGACTAGGAGATTTTTTTAAAGAATAGCACTTCTATTTTAATGCAACACAAACCTATTGTAAATCTAACGCAATAGGTTTTTTCTGTTTTAACCAGAATCTTAATTTGTCATAAATGTAACCTTCTGTTTATTTTCGTGTCATACCTTATAGAATAAATAACACTAAAAACTTAGAAGACAATTATGGAAAATTTATCTATGGAAACACTAATGGGTTATCTAGAGAGCTACGGTGTACCTTTTATAAAGGCAATTCTTATCTACATTATCGGTTCTTGGATTATCAAAAGAATAATCAAAGCCGTAAGAAATATAATGAATAAACAGGATTACGATAAATCTCTTCAGAAATTTTTATTGAATTTAACGAAATGGGCGTTGACTATATTCTTGATAATTACTGTGATTTCTACGCTTGGAGTAGAAACTACTAGTTTTGCGGCGGTAATTGCTGCTGCTGGTTTGGCTATTGGATTAGCATTACAAGGTTCTTTATCCAATTTTGCAGGGGGCGTATTGCTGATTATTTTTAAGCCTTATAAAATTGATGACTTAATAGAAGCACAAGGTGTTCTAGGCTCTGTAAAGGAAATAGAGATTTTTACCACTAAATTAATTACACCACAAAATAAGTTAGCTATTATTCCTAATGGTGCTATGGCGAATGGAAACATTGTTAATTACACTGCAGAAGGTAAAATTAGAGTTGACACAACCATAGGGGTAGATTATAGTTCGGATATTAAAAAGACAAAGGAAGTGCTTTTGGCCATGTTACAAGCGAACCCAATGGTATTAAAAGAACCAGCCCCAAGTGTAAATGTCGAGGAATTAGCAGATAGCTCTATTAACTTAGCGGTACGTCCGTTCTGTAAGCCTGAAGATTATTGGACAGTATATTTTGCTACTATTGAAGGCACTAAAGAAGCCTTAGACAAAGCGGGTATCGAAATACCATTTCCACATGAGGTACAGATTAACAAATAAAAAGTTCATTTGTTAGAAAAGGAAAAGACCACAATTTTGTGGTCTTTTTTTTATAGCGATAAGTTCGCTAGCTAAACTAAATCTTATTATTAAATCCCCGTATAGTTACTTGGCGTAATCTGTTTTAATTCTGTTTTAATAGTATCCGAAACTTCTAAAGTATCAATAAAGTTTGCAATGGATTTTTGATTGATTTTTTCGTTGGTTCTAGTAAGTCCTTTTAGCGCTTCATAAGGATTAGGATACCCTTCACGTCTTAAAATCGTTTGGATAGCTTCCGCAACTACAGCCCAATTATTTTCCAAATCCTGTTCAAATTTTTCCTTGTTGAGCAATAACTTATTTAATCCTTTTAAAGTAGATTGAAAAGCAATTATCGTATGTCCAAAAGGCACACCCACATTCCTGAGTACCGTGCTATCGGTTAAATCCCTTTGTAATCTAGATGCGGGTAACTTCGCAGATAGATGTTCAAAAATAGCGTTAGCCATTCCAATATTTCCTTCGGAATTTTCAAAATCGATAGGGTTTACTTTGTGTGGCATCGCCGACGAGCCCACTTCTCCAGCTTTTATTTTTTGTTTAAAATAGTCCATGGAAACATAGGACCAGAAATCTCGATTTAGATCCAATATTATGGTGTTTATTCGTTTCAGGGTATCAAACAGTGCTGCCATATGGTCGTAGTGCTCAATCTGTGTGGTTGGGAAGGAATGTTGTAATCCTAGTTTTTCCTGAACGAAACTACTACCGAATGCCCTCCAATCAATATTAGGATAGGCTACTTTATGCGCATTGAAATTTCCTGTAGCACCACCAAATTTCGCAGCGCTTGGAATGTCGTTCAAGAGATTAAACTGTTCTTTTAAGCGGATAACAAAAACTGCGATTTCCTTACCAAGTCGGGTAGGGGAAGCAGGCTGCCCGTGGGTCCGCGCTAACATGGGTATGTTTGCCCATTCTGTTGAGAGTTTCTCCAACTTTTCCAACACCTGAAAATACTGTGGAACATAAACAACGTTCATTGCTTCTTTGATAGAAAGCGGAATAGCTGTATTGTTGATATCTTGGGAGGTCAATCCAAAATGTATAAATTCCTTAAAAGAAGAAAGGCCAAGGGTGTCAAATGCTTTTTTTATAAAATACTCTACCGCTTTAACATCGTGGTTTGTAGTTTTTTCTATGTCTTTAATGGCTTTGGCGTCCTCGGTGTCAAAATTAGAATAGATTTCCCTTAGGGCCTTGAATTTTGAGTGATCAAAGGTAGAAAGTTGAGGTAAGGGAATCTCGCAAAGTGAAATAAAGTATTCAATCTCAACCTGCACCCTATACTTTATAAGTGCTTCTTCTGAAAAGAAAGGAGCTAGGCTTGCTACTTTGTTTCTGTAGCGACCGTCGATAGGGGAGATGGCATTTAATTCGTTCAGGGACATACTAATAGGATTGGTTTGTATTAAAGCACGCAAAGATACTTATTACGAACGCAGTTTAAAAGCATGGGTAGAAGAGTTTGTAAAATTGCATTCTGTTGTTAATGCTGTTTTGGTCCGCCTATTTTTTTCAACGATATTCTGGCACGTGCTTTATAGGCAGCACTACGGGTAGCATAATTTTGTTCTAAGATGCCTTGAAGTTCTGGATGTATCCAATCCAATGTTTGTCCTAGTAAAAGCAAGGTGGTCATAGAATACGCTTTGACCGCTACTTTATAATCTCCAATGAGCCAGTCAAAACAAGCCGCTGTTATTTTTTCTAATTGTTTGATAGTTATATGTTTTTGACTTTTATTTGGGATTTTATAAGAGTAGGCGGTTATAAGAAGGTCGCAAATTTTTGCTATAGGTCGGACTGTCGAATCCAGGTGTACTTTTTTTAAAAGGGCAGTGAAATTATCTAAATGAGGAAATAGGTAGTTTATATCTTTTCGCATGACACCTTCCAGAATCCAACTGGCGCGGCAGCTAATAGGATTATGAACTTTGGAGATGACGCAAAGTAGCGGAGCGATTAAGCTAGGCTCGTTTAGGATGACCTTCGCCATTTTACTTCGTTTTTGCCGCATATGGTCTGTATATCCAAGTTTGGTGTATCATTCTTTTTCTGTCATTTACGGTGTTGAAGGGTCTTGCTTCAAGAGGCGTTTACGACCTATGTTCATTGTTTTGATTTAAATAAATATTCATCAAAAAACTGCTTTGTAATGTTGTCCTTTAACAAGTAAGTTTTGGATTTTCTAAACTTTTTAAATTTTCTTATTTAGTAATACATTAATTAATTTTGGAACACCAATAGCTGCAGCTGAAGCCAGTATTGTCAAATTTTTTCTGTTATATTCTGAAATGGAAGGTTTTGGATCAATAAAATAAATGGGAACATTATCCGCAACAAAATCGATTAGGCTGGCTGCCGGATATACCTGCATAGACGTTCCAATAATGATAAGGATATCTGCTGTTCTAGTGATTTCAACCGCTTGGTCTAGTAGTGGGACAGCTTCTCCAAACCATACGATATGTGGCCGCATTTGATATCCTTTTTTACATACATCTCCTTGTACGATATCTTTTGTCCATGGAATTATTTCATTCTCGGAAACCGTGCTGCGGGCTTTTAAGAGTTCTCCGTGAAGATGTAAAACCAATTCACTCCCCGCCCTTTCGTGAAGATCATCTACATTTTGGGTTACGATACTAACCTTGAATTTTTCTTCTAAGTTCACAAGCGCTTCATGAGCGGCATTGGGTGCTACCTGCAACAATTGCTTTCGCCTTTGGTTATAAAATTCCAATACCAATGCGGGGTTATTGGCAAAACCTTCGGGCGTAGCTACTTCCATGACGTCGTGTCCTTCCCACAATCCGTCTGCATCCCGAAAGGTTTGTAGGCCACTTTCCGCACTTATTCCAGCGCCTGTTAAAATTACGACGTGCTTCATTTTATCTAATTTACCCTAAAAATATACTTTTTATTATCTTGGTTTCATGGAAGAAACACAACTTTTGACCTATTTAGAGGGTTTTATTTCAGAAGAACGTCGGGAGCGCTTTATTTCAGTACTAAACAAACGTACCAAATACATGACCGTAGTCTTGGAAGATGTTTTTCAAATGCACAATACTAGTGCCGTCATCCGGAGTTGTGATATTTTCGGTGTACAAGAGGCGCATTTGATACAAAACCGCAATACGAACTAACTGGATAAGAACATTGCGATGGGAGCACAGCAATGGGTAGATGTACATCGACACAAGAACACAACCGATTGCATTAAGGTACTTAAAAACAAAGGATACCAGATTATAGCGACAACGCCCCATAATGATTCCGTTTTGTTGCAAGATTTTAAAATCAAGGATAAAGTGGCCCTGTTTTTGGAACGGAACGTGACGGTTTAACCACAGCTGTTTTAGAGCAGGCAGACAGTTTTTTTAAAATTCCTATGAAAGGTTTTACAGAAAGCTTGAATATTTCCGTTGCCGCCGCAATTATTCTACACGAGCTAAGCTATAAATTAATTCAGAAAGATGTACCATGGCAACTTACGAAATCCGAAAAATTGGAAAAACGTTTGGAGTGGACCAAGAAATCTATTAAAAGTAGTGACAACATATTGGAACGTTATAAAAATATAACTTAAGTCCTAATGGTATACTACTTCATATTACTATTAAAGTATGTTTTTAAGACTATTAACTTGTCTTTACTGTAAACTCTAGTCTACGTATTCTTTCAATTCCAATAGAGCGATATCAAAGTCATTATCTAACATTATTTTTCCGTTTGTCACCATCACTTCAGTATCGGAATAGGTATCGAATAAAGTGGTGCCGTCGCCAAAGAACCCTTTCACCGAGAGCGACTTTTTACCTTTTGGTAAGTCTAGTCCAACCACTACTTTGTCCTTGTATTCGTCCTTGATGTAAGTTCTACTGAAGACATAAGGCTTTTTTGATAAGCGTTCGTGTTTTCCAGCACCAATGGCGAGGTGGTTGTTTCTAAATGTCCCTAGTTTTTGCCAGTGTGCAAGCGTGTTTTTGGTTTTTGGTAAACTATCTAATTCTTCCCAGTTCATAAAGGAACGTAAGGTAGCGTCTCCCTGCGCACTATCTATGACAAGGCTTCTGGCTGTTTCGTCACCGTAGTAAACTTGTGATGCACCGGGAGTCAATAAAAGCACGTTTGCGGCTCTCATAGGGTCTTTTCGCTCTTGGTCAAAAGGTTGGCCATCATCATGGGAGGTGAGGTAGTTGACTACACTTTTGTTCTTCAATTTCGTATGTAGTAGTTTGCTGTATTTTGTAAATATTTTATCATAGCCGTTTAGGGCATCGGTCTTTAATTCAAAATTGATGAGGCTATGAAATCCATGGTCAAAATAGTCCACTTTTTTATCACCAAAATCAAACTCCCGTCCTCCTGAAATTCCGTAATTATAGACTTCACCGACCATATAGAATGGAGTGTCATCCAAGGTGTACTTCGGGTTTTTTTTCTTCCATATCTCAAAAGTATAGGATGCCTCCTTATAAAGTTCAGCCCAAGCATTTTCGTTCACATGCTTTACGGTATCTACCCTAAACCCGTCAACTCCAAATTCGTTTACGTAATCCGTCAACCACTTAATAATATAGAATCTTGGTGCCCTAGGATATCCCGTTCTGTCAAAAAATAGCTGTAATTCGTCTAGTTCTACGCTTAGTCTTCCTTCTTTTTTCCATTTCGCCATTAAGGCGTCTGGAAGTTTCACGGGTTCATTGGAAGCTGTAAGAATATCTGGAAGGTTGTCAACAAGGGTACAGTTTGTTGTATTTTCATAGGTTGTAAAGGCACATGTGGGGTCTGTAATTACCCACTCTTTAGGCCAAACAGGGTCTTTTTCCGTTACGGGTCCTGTATGGTTTAGAACCACGTCCAATAATACTCTTATTCCTTTTTTATGTGCACTTTGTACTAATACACCTAAGTCCTCTTTTGTGCCAAAATTTGGATCTATAGCGGTCCAATCGCTGGCCCAGTAGCCATGGTAGCCGTAGGTGCTTCCGGTAGCTTCGTCGGTATCGCTATGTATTTGCTCAACCACGGGTGTAAACCAAATGGCATTTATACCTAAATCACTGAAATAACCCTGTTCTATTTTTTTTGTAATGCCTTGAATATCGCCACCCATAAAACCTCTTAGCTTTCCGGTGGGGTTGCCACGATCAAAGTTAATATCGTTGTTTGGGTTTCCGTTGTTGAATCTGTCCGTCAGTAAAAAATAGATGTTTGCACCGTCCCACACAAATGGCACCTGTTTTTTAACTTCCACGATACTATCCCTTACAACCATAGTCAAAGTAGACTGCTCTTTTTTTTTGGATTTACAAGAAGCTATAAGTGAAATTAAGGTAAGTAAGGTAATTAGGTATTTCATGAACATTCTATTTGCGCTAAAGCTATAAAATGAAAATGGAAATGAAAAATTTTATTTTCTGCGGTTCAATACTTTAAACTCCTCGTAGCAACTACTTATTGCATCTAGAATTTGAAGGTCGTTTGCAGTGATAATAAAGGACTTGGAGTAGTTACAGTTGTTTAAAATATCTTGAATATCAACTTTCTCTAACTGTAGAAATTCAGTTAAAGTTTCGCGGTCAAATTTTGAGGCCAATAGATTTCGGATTTCTTCATCCTCTTTCATTTGTCGTAACTTTCGCATTTGAGTAGGTTTTTTCCCAAAAAGATTACGAAGTAGGTCTGCAGGATTCAGTATAGCGCCAAGTACTTTTGTAACGGCACTTGGGTTTTTGTTTCCCCCTTCATAAGCTACGGATAAGCCGGATATACTGTATTGATACGCATTGTTTATCGGAAGGTTCTTTACGTCTATTTCTAGATAGCCTGTAAGCTGGTAAGGCCTCACTATTACCTCTTCCAAGGCATAGGCAAGCTCTGTTAGGGCAATTTTAGTCTCCTTAAATTTGAACATATCGTTCGTTACTCTAATCTTTTGAGATTTAAAACCAAGAAAAGAAAGGTAAAGTGTATCGTTTACAGCGGCCGTAATAGAAAATTCTCCCTTTTCATTGGTAATGGTGCCAATAACTTGGTTCAGGTTGACCACATGAACACTTTCCATACGAACATCGGTCTGGGCGTTTACGACAATTGCACGAATATCTATGTTTTCTGGCGTTTCTTGTGAAACGGCCCAAATTGATATAAAACAGAAAAAAAAACCTAAATGTTTACCCATAAAAATCGTCCGCTATGTGTTACAAGCTACAAACAAACCAAAAAAAATACGCCGAAGCGTATTTTTTAATATACAATTAACTAAAAGAAATCACCTTTACTTTTCTGGCTTCTTCTTTTTCCAGAGTTAGGGCTTTCAGATTTGCTTCTTTCCCTGCTTCTTCCTTTGCTAGCACCACGGTCATCATCTCTGCGACTACTACCGCTTCTTTTTCCTTTGAATCCGCCGCCGCCAAAACTGCTGCTGCCGTTTCTGCGTTTGCCACCTCCGCCACCACCAGGGCTTTTAGAGACCTCTACATTTACAAAACGACCATCTACTTTGAATTCTGTAAATGTTCCTAATATTTTCTCGGTAACTTCAGCATCTGTATTAAAAAACGAAAAACTTTCTTTTACATCCACTTTGAATACATCGTCTTGACCAAGACCAGCTGTGTCCCTAAGGAAATCTTTTAAAGACATCCAATCATAGCCATCTTTCTCGCCAATATTAATGAAATAACGTACAGATCCACTTGTGGGTGTTTCGCCACCTCTTCTTCCATCACTTCTTTCACTTCGTTCTCCTCTATCTCTTCCGCTGTCAGAAGAGTTTAAGTCCTTTGACTTGTTATAATAGTTAGAGAATCTTGTGAATTCGGCAGATATTAATTTTTTTATAAGTTCTTCGCGATCTATTCCTTCTAATATGTCATTGATAGCGGGTAAATAGCTGTCAATATCTGAATTAGTTGCTGTATCCTTTATTTTATTTGCTAAGTGATGTAATTGAATACCACAAATTTCGGATCCAGAAGGAACTTTTTTCAATTCAAATTTCTGATTGATTTTATTCTCAATAGCCTTAATCTTACGTTGTTCACTACGTGTTATAAGAACCATAGAAATACCAGATTTACCAGCTCTACCAGTTCTACCACTTCGGTGCGTATAGGTTTCGATTTCATCAGGTAATTGGTAATTTATGACGTGAGTAATATCATCAACATCAATACCTCGTGCAGCTACATCGGTAGCAACTAACATTTGAATTTGCCTTTTACGAAAAGAATTCATCACCAAATCACGTTGATTCTGACTCAAATCGCCATGTAGAGCTCCAGCATTGTAGCCGTCCTCAATCAAGTTTTCAGCAACTTTTTGCGTATCACGTTTCGTTCTACAGAAAATAACTGAAAATATATCTGGATTGGTATCTGCCAATCTTTTCAAAGCAGAATAACGATCTCTACCACCAACAACATAATACTCATGTTGTACTGTTGATGCTCCAGAATTTTTAGCACCTACAGTAATCTCTTGTGGTGAATGCATGAATTTTTTCGCAATTACCGAAACTTCCTTAGGCATAGTTGCAGAGAACAACCATGTAGATTTTTCATTAGGCGTGTTTGAAAGAATATCTTTAATATCTTCCATAAAGCCCATGTTCAGCATTTCATCTGCCTCA
>JBLHNI010000089.1:0-10839 GCA_047650615.1 Maribacter sp. | reverse complement strand
GAGGAATTCAATATTTAAAAATGGATAGAGATTGTTTTTGACAAGGATAATGAGCGGTTAATGAAAGACAAACTAGTAGAATTATTTGAACTACAGCCTGTACAGACTCAAAACATTGTGTATTTATACCATTCCGTATTAGGTCCCTTTTCTAAGCACAGGAGAAAGCATCTTTATAGCGCTGGTCTATGCACCGGGTAGTTAAGAAACATCCAGACAAACAATCGCTTTTGAAGCCGATGAGTAGAAAATACAGTTTATCGCAACCGATGTGGCAGCCTTTCTCGAGCAATATATCAATAGTGATGCCTTGATGAATAATGGGTTTTGATTACTGTATTTCTAAAAAAAGCTGTTTTTAATTCAAAAAAGTGTACTCAACGCCCTCCTCCATTCAAGAAGGCTGACATTTAATAATTACTAAAGCTTCTTTACCACCTACTACAGGAATTGTAAGATTCGTTTTATCCAAATCTATGGTTAATTCGGTTCCTGGCTCTGGCCATAAGGTGAATTCCCCATCACTGGAAACATTAGTAATCCTATTTGTTGTTCTTTTGGTATAATCTGGTCGTCTGTCATTAATTCAAAGGAACCTGTATAATATTTTCGGGGAACAAGCGGCTTACTTTTGGTCAAGGACCTATATTTTTATAGGCCAGCCTAACCCCCTGGTGATGATATTATCCCTTATTTTAGCATTTTTACTATCGTTCCAAGGAAGCGAAACCAGCCAAACCTAAAGATTGACCGTAGACTTACTACTTGTAAGCGTAATGCTCCCTTTAGGAGCACCTGAAACATGAAGGTCCTTGTCTAAGTTAGGCGTTACATAAATCAACCTGTGATTGGTAATTTCGGACTTGCCCACTTTATAAATTCTATAGCTATGTCCTGGTATCACGTTCCAAAAGAGTCCGTCTACAAAAGGTACCACCCCTGCGAAATATGGACTAGTCACATAAATAATGGGTAGTTTTAGTTTTTCCGTCTCTGTTTGTTCCGTTCGGGTAGCGCTTAGATGCATACGATTCAGTTTTCCGTCGGCATTACTGTCAAATTCCATCTCCACCCGCAAATCGTGATGTATCCATTTACCATTGTTGTCAAAAGCAGCAACTAGTTGCACTTCGCTATCCTTAAAAATGGGTTTGGCTTCTAATATACCTTGCTAATAGGTTAAAAAGTGGGATAATAAGAGTAGTACTAGGGATAGTAAAGTATTGGGTTTATTTGTAAAAATGGGTATGTATTCATTTCTAGCCACGTATAAAAAACGTTTCACTAAGGGGATTTAAAGGTTTTAAATAAATAACATCTTAGCATATCAAATACATACAATAAGGCGTTAGTTATCTATTCTTTTAATCTCCGTTTTTTGTAAAAGCGATTCATTCCGTAAGCGCAGGAAAACTTGTGCTGTAGTAATCACATCAAGCTCGCAATAGCGCGCGATTCTATCTAGGTCTTTATCCTTGTAAAATACGTCACGTACCATGCTGCCATCTATGTCTTCTTTTGGGGAAGCGATCCCTAGAACATTGGCCAAAAGTTTTAAGGAGGTATAATTTTTATAGTCTCCAAATTTCCAGAGATCCATGGTATCCAAATGGTTAACTTCCCATGGTTTCTTACCAAATAGATCCAAATGATAGGGAAGGGAAATCCCATTAATGATCATCCGTCTAGCAATATAGGGAAAATCAAATTCCTTGCCATTGTGAGCACATAGCATATGTTTCACTAGGCCAAAATGTTTTTCTAACAAGCCCTTAAACTGCTCTAGTAATTGCGGTTCTTCGCCCATAAACGTAGTTACCCTGAATGTCTTGGAGTCTCCATCTAATCTGAAATAACCAACGGATATACAAACAACTTTTCCAAATTCCGCCCAAATACCTGCTCGGTCATAAAACTCTTCAGCCGTGTGTAGATCTTTGCGGTGGAACGTGGTTTTTTGTGCCCATAACTCCTGCGTAGTTTCATCCATCGTGCTAAAATCAGGATGCTGCGGAACCGTTTCTATATCTAAGAAAAGAATATATTCTAGGTTGATTTTGTAAAGCATGGTGTATCGTTATAGCTTATAAAATATAACAATAATTTGATATAGCAAGAAGCGAGGCGGCCAAAACATAGTATTATCACTATGTACTATGGTTATATTCTACAGTATGCTCCCTGCTATTTCGACTCTTTTAAGGGCTTATAAAAGAAATAACACGCTTGTATTTAATCTAATAGCGAATCTATTTTAAGCTTAGGCCTAAAACTAAGGCACCGACTTCTTGGTCTGTTTTAATGATTGGTCTAAAAAATGTATAATTAGAAAGCAATGTTGGTTGGATAAAAACTATCGATGAACTCCCATTTATAGTCTCTTAATTTCTTAGTACTACCCTAGTGCAGACTATTCGGTCGGTAAAATCTAAAATAGTGATTGTTGTTTTACTGGACTTTCGTGCTCCAAAAGCCATTTTTTACGCGATAACCCTCCTGCATAACCGGTAAGCGAACCATCACTTCCAATAACTCTATGACAGGGAACTATAATCCAAAGCGGATTTTTACCGTTGGCAGCTGCTACAGCTCTAACAGCCTTTGCATCACCAAGTGATTTTGATAATTGTAGGTAAGAAACGGTTTTTCCAAAAGGAATTTCCAATAGCCCCTTCCAAACTTTTAGCTGAAAATCGGTTCCAGATGGATTGAGTGTTAGGTCAAAATCGGTTCGTTTACCTTCAAAATATTCGTTAAGCTGGTAAACGGCATCTTCCAGTACCTCCGGTATAATTTGAGTAATACGCTCCTTGGTATTTAAAACGGATATGGAAGATAGTCCCAAAGCATCGCCCTCTAGCTTAGCTATACCTAAAGGAGTATTCACGAATGCTTCTTCCATGTTTTTGTAAAATTTATTCTTTTTTCGGTGTGTCTAAGGTCTTGTCTATAACACCCGCTTGCTGAGCACGGTTTTCCCAATTCTTCCGCGCTAAAACCTGAAGATCCGCAACGTTATCACTTTCATCCATGATTTCGAGTCCTAATAGGGTTTCAATAACATCTTCCATAGTAACCAATCCGGCAACCGACCCGTACTCATCTACAACCAAAGCAATATGCTCGCGTTTGGCTATTAACGTATCAAAAAGCTTTGGAATTGGAGTGTTTCTGCGGGTAATCAAGATGTCTCGCCGTATTTCAGATAAAGGCAACTCCCCATTTTTATTAATGATTTCCTCATAAACGTTGTCCTTGAGAACGTAGCCAGTGATATTATCTTCCTTTTCGTCGAAAATAGGAATTCTAGAGAAGCGAAGCTTTGGGTTTTCTTCAAAAAATGTTAGGATTGAAATTGCATCAGAAGCAATTTTAACAACGGCCCTTGGTGTCATCACATCCTTGACCAGCACTTCATCAAAACGTAACAAATTTTTAATAATGGTAGATTCCGATTTTTCAAATACCCCGTCTTCATGGGCCATATCCGTCATAACGGTGAAATCCTCTCTACTCAGTACACTTCCGTGGTGGCCTTTGCCTCCCACCAATTTTGTAAAGAGCTGCAAAATCCAAAGAAACCCAGTGTATTTTAGGGCGATGACCATAAACTTTAAGGTCTTAGCGGTAAAATTAGACAGTTGTCGCCAGTACGTAGCACCAATTGTTTTTGGAATAATTTCGGATGCCACTAAAATTAACATAGTCATAACCGTAGAAACAATCCCAACCATAAGATCCTCTGAAAACTGGATTCCAAATAAGGTGCTTTTAGCAGGACCATAATAATCCACATAAGCTACTTTTGCCTGTACTCCTACTAAAATGGCACCCACAGTATGTGCAATGGTATTTAGGGTGAGAATCGCAATAAGAGGTTGATCCACATCTTTTTTGAGCACCTCCAAGGTTTCGGCATAAGCTTTTCCTTCTCGCTTCTTTACATTGATAAAGGTTGGTGTAATACTAAGCAGTACGGCTTCTAAAATAGAACATATAAAAGAGAAAAAAATTGAAATAACAGCGTAAAAAACCAGTAATCCCATTAGTATAATTTGAGCACCTAAGATACCACTTAAAAAACGGTATGCTAAACGGATTTTAGTTTTAGCCTTTAACGTCCAATTTATGACCCGCCTTTAATGCTTTGTAAAACACTTGCTGTACCGCAGAACGAATATTCAAAGTGTATAAATTTCTATTCTCTCGTGTAGGATAGACCCGGTTCGATAGAAAAACGTATACCAATTGATTTTCAGGGTCAGCCCAAACGAAAGTGCCTGTGAATCCGCTATGGCCAAAGCTATTAGGACTCACTTCCGGGGCAGGGTACGCTTCTTCGAGCGAAAGTTCGCTGTTATTCAACAAAGGCTTATCAAAACCAAGTCCTCTTCTATTGTCGTTTTCAGGGTATTGTACTTTTGTAAATTCTGTCACTACTTCTTGAGAAACGTATTCCTTGCCTTCAAATGTTCCATACTCCATAAAGAACTGCATCATTTTGGCTAAATCCTGGGCAGAACCAAAGAGTCCGGCATTCCCGGATATCCCACCTAACAACGAGGCATTTTCATCATGCACCCAACCCTTCGTTAGCGTATTCCTATACAGTGTATCCAGTTCCGTTGGCACTATATTGTTAGAGCAGTTCTTGTACATAGGTAAAAACCCTAAAGTTTTCGCTCCTATTGGATCGTAAAACGTTCTTTTAAGATAGCTTTCATACGATTTTCCCGTCAGTTGAGCAATCAACTCGGGAAAGATTAAAAAGGGAAGCCCAGAATAGATATACTTCTTTTCTTCAGCTACCTTGGACCGGTTAATCATCCGATACATTTTTCTATTAAATCTATTTTTTACATAGATTCCAGGGTAGGCTTCCTTAGCAAAACCTGTCTTTATGTTTGGTTTGACAAATCGTTTTTTTAGTTGACCATTTTTATTGACGACTTTATTCAAGAAAACGATATAAGGTTTTAGCCCGGATTGATGCGCTAAAATTTCACGAAGCGTAAGGTTTCTTTTGTGCTTAATACGCTTCCAAGGTTTCCAGTAAGTACTAAACGGAACATCTAAATCCAATTTACCTTCATCAACCAATTTCATAAGTGCAGGTAAGGGACCTAAAATTTTAGTCACCGAAGCTAAATCATAAATATTATCAAGAGCTACCGGCTGAATGCTGTCATAGGTGTGAAACCCATAGCTTTGATGAAAAACAACAGCGCCATTTTGCGCCACCAACACCTGTGCTCCAGGAAACGCTTGGTTTTTTATACCATTCATTATGATAGAATCTACCTCCTTACTAACCAAAAAACTATCAACTTTAACTGAAGCTAACATATTGGTCTCCAAATGCTGTGATTGTATTTGGAGGCATAATAAACCGATAAGTATGGTGAAAAAAAACTTCATTCCAGATTGAATTTAGGATTGCCTTCGACAACTGTTGAAAATCATTGAATTCTTATTTTCAATACCCCTTTCAAGTTGTAATTCGTCTTATGCGTTCGGGTTTTTTTTTCTAATTCGCTTGTATAATTTAATACCTAACATCAGTAAAATCCCCAGGCCTATAATACCCATTACACCAAAAATCCAGCTAAACGTGCTTTTCAAAATCACTAAGAAAACTATTGCAAAAAGAATGATAGTAGCACCCTCGTTCCATAAACGCATGTAGTTTGATGTAAACCTGATATCATCATTCTGGAATTTATTGAATATCCAGTGGTTCCTCAAGTGATAGGCAATTAGGAGTGCCACAAAGCCAAGTTTTATATGCATCCAAGTTTGCTGTAACCAACCTGGCTGTAAAACCAAGAGCCAAATTGCAAAAATAGTTGCAAGGACTGCAGAGGGCCATGTAATAATATACCAAAGCCGTTTGGTCATCAACTTTAATTGTTCGGATAGTATTTCCTTATCTGGAGATGGTTTTTGCCATGCTTCGATATGATAGATAAACAACCTAGGAATATAAAAAAGGCCCGCAAACCAAGTGATTACAAAAATCAAGTGCAAGGCTTTTACATAGTTGTAATATTCGGTCATTCAAGTTCAAGTGTCAAGCCTGCAGGCCGCAGGAGGGTTCAAAAATCAAATTTAGTATCTTTTTGACGAACTAAAATATAAGACGGCAGAAAAGAGATTATTATGTTTCCTTTGAAAATGGCTTTACCCCGTGCGATGTACGCCTTACATTTTTTCTACCCCCTAACATTACCAACTTTCTAAAGTTCAAGTTCTAAATGGCTAAACGATACGCACCTCAAGCACTTTCTACTCTCTAACAACTAAGCACTACTCCCTTTTAAAACCGAATAGCACCAACACCAGCATCCCACAACTTGGTATTGAAACCAGGAATCGAAGTTTTCATAAAAGTATTTGCTTTACTTTTAAAGTTATTCCATTGCGCATCGAGCTCTGTCTTTCTATCTTTTGAAGCTTGGTTTACTCTTGGAATCGTACTGTTGGTAGCGTCAATTAAAAACAAATATTCTGCTGTGAATTTGTTTGGAAAATTTTCTACATCATCATAGGCTTTTGACTTTCGTTGAATCATGTCTTTATCCCAAGCATCTAATTGATTTAATAATTTTCCCCCTTCTTCCTTTACAGATGCATCTGTTACCTCATTTAAAACTACTTTGAGTTGCTGTTGTACTTTATACAAATCGTTTACCGTGTTGTGCATTGTAGCCAAACGCGCTTCCATGTCAGACATGAAGGCATGGTATTCTGCGTACTGCTCCGGAGTTGTAGTATAGGTAGGTATGGCAACAATACTACCTTCGGTCGTCACTATTTTATCCTCTACTTTTAGCTTTATAGTATAACTGCCCGGCGGCACTACATGCCCACTAAAACGTGATTCAACATAGGTGCCATCTATACCAGGTAAAATTGCAGTTTCCATATCCCATACAAATCTATTCAAACCTTCCTTTTTAGGCAAAACAGGAGCTGGTGACGGACCTCCTCCATTATGAGCTTTGTAATTCTTATCTTTTTCTGAAGAGAAACTGCGAACAATTTTTCCTGTAGCATCTAAAATATCCATGGTAATTACCGTTGAATCTTTTAATTTCGGCAGCTCATAATACAGGACCATTCCGTTTGCCGGGTTTACACCAGCAAGCGTATTTGTTCCGTCGAACGTATCTGTATTGCCACTCATTGGACTGCCCCAAGAGCCGTTCATAGCATCATTTGGCTGATACATTTTCATGCCTTTTTGAGTGGACTCGTATTGCGATAACATGATTAAATCATCCAATATCCAAATTGCTCTTCCTGAGGTGGCTACGATCAAATCACCTTGGTGAATTTTAATATCGGTTATAGGCGTTTTTGGCAAGTTTAGTTGAAAGGGCTTCCAACTTTGTCCGCCATTCCACGAGAGATACAATCCTTTTTCGGTGCCTGCATAAAGCAAGCCTTTTCGCGTTGGGTCTTCGCGCACCACTCTAGTGAAAGCACCGTTTGGAATTCCTGTATTAATACTCGTCCATGTTTTTCCATAGTCCGTACTCTTATAGAGTGCCGGCGTATGGTCATTAAATTTATATTTTGTAGTTGCTATATAGACCGTTGCGGTATCATGCGGAGAAACCTCAATAGCATTCACCAAAGACTCTCCTAGGTTCTTCGGCGTAATGTTTTGCCAGCTCTCTCCATTGTCCTTAGTAATATGAACATAGCCGTCATCGCTACCCGTGTAAAAGATACCAGCCTCATGTGGTGATTCTATCACATAGGCTAAGGTACCGTAGTTCTCTGCGCCTACTGCTTCATTCGTATATGGACCGCCGCCATTGCCTTGTTTCGCATCGATATCACGCGTTAAATCGGGAGACATTTCTTCCCAAGTAACACCCATATCACGTGTACGTAATAAAAGTTGTGCAGCATGATAATAGGTATTGGGTTCGTGTTGTGATTTTAAGGTTGGCGCATTCCAGTTATATAAATATTTCATATTCCGTGCTTCCCGTCCTAAATATTGGATTGGTGAAGCCATAACTTGGGTTGATGCTTTTGATTCCATATCCAAAACATCAATGGTACCTAAATAACTTCCGCCCATCACATACCTAGGGTTATCAGGGTCAAAGGCCAAAAAGGCACTTTCACCACCAGCAGACGGACTAAAATCGGACATTGTAACACCTCCTCTTCCCACAGACATGTTGGCAATCATTGCAGAAGAATAATCTTGTTGCCCGGCATAGATTTTATACGGAAAAAGGTTATCTGTGTTGATTCGGTAAAACTGTCCTGTAGGCATATTCCCCTGCGAAGACCATGTTTTTCCGTAGTCAAAAGTGACTCCTGCACCTCCATCATCTGCAAGCACCATATTTTTTGAATTGGAAGGATTAATCCATAAATCATGGGTGTCTCCGTGCGGAACATCGACTTTGTTCCAAGTCCTTCCGCCATCTGAAGAGCGTAAGGCTGGAGCACTCAAAACATACACAATATCCTCATCTTGTGGGTCAGTAAATACTTCAATATAGTACCATGCCCGTTGCGTTAATCGATTATCACCACTGGCCATGGTCCACGTTTTTCCGGCATCGTTAGAAACATACAATCCTCCTTTATCTGCGTTTGAATCACTTTCAATTAAAGCATACACCTTCTTTGAATTCGCCGGACTCACAGAAATTGCCATTTTACCCTTTTCCTCAGGAAGACCTTCGGTTAGTTCGGTCCAAGTTTCGCCCGCATCTGTTGATTTATAGAGTCCGCTACCTTCGCCTCCACTGACCACCATATTCGGTTTACGTTGGTGCTCCCACATGGCAGCATACATAATTTCAGGATAATTCGCGTCCATAGAAAGTTCTACAGCGCCTGTTAATCTATTTACAAAAAGTGTATTTTTCCAAGTCTTACCACCATCGCTAGATTTATAAACCCCACGCTCTGTATTCGGACCATACAATTGCCCTTGCGCCGCCACATAGACAATATCAGGATTCGTTGGATGAATGATAACCCGTGAAATGTGTTGCGTTGCCTTTAGCCCTATATGCTTCCAAGTGGCCCCAGCATCGGTAGATTTGTAAACTCCGTCTCCATAAGAAGACATCACCCCACGCGGTGCATGCTCGCCCATACCCACATAAACAATATTGGTGTTATAGGTAGAAACAGCCACTGCACCTACAGAACCCATCTCAAAAAAGCCATCAGAAATATTGTTCCAACGCTGGCCAGCGTCTTCTGTTTTCCAAAGTCCGCCTCCAGTTGTTCCCATGTAATAGGTCATTGGGTCCCCGATTACGCCAGAAGCAGTAACTGAACGGCCGCCTCTGAATGGTCCTATATTTCGAAATTTTAGAGGTTCAAAATAGTCTTCTACCGTTTGGGCAAAGGTTATTGTTGTTGTTAGCAAGGCTAGAATTAGAAATCGGAGATTGTTTTTCATTTGAGTTTTTGTGTGTGGAGTTCTATTCGATACTTTTTGGTGCTGAACATTCGCTTTTAATAACAACGCATGATTGCCTGTAATCTACTGTGGTAATATACAAAGTATTTAAGTCTTATTACACCAAAAAGAGAAGAAGGTCTTCGTCGGATTCAGCACTAATAGACCCCTTAAAAAACAAAGACTTTTGTAGCCCAAACGATAAACGCCGCTATAGACTCAAAGAAACAGATTCAAACAAAAGCTAGTTATAAAAATTCCTAAATTAATGTGATACCTAACCAGTAGCTACTATTCCTCTCTCTGATTTGTATTCAGATAATTGATTTGCAAGTGTTAAATATTTCAACCAATTTTCAAAAAGAATAGTGATTTTCATCACGTAACATGCACTACCACAAACAACCAACCCTCAAACCTTATTTTATGAATTCAAAAAAATTACTTCTTTGGTCCATTACCGTTGCGTTCGGAGGTTTTCTTTTTGGCTTTGATACCGCAGTGATTTCTGGAGCAGAACAGACCATTCAAAAATTATGGGGTTTAAGTGATGCCATGATTGGCCAAACGGTGGCAATAGCACTGTAATTGGCGCTTTATTTAGAGGTTTTCCAGCAGATATTTTAGGCCGGAAGAAAACCCTAATGTGGATTTCTATCCTATATTTTATTTCAGCGGTAGGCTCTGCTCTTGCCCCTGAGGTATATTCATTAATGTTTTTTCGTTTTATTGGCGGTCTTGGTGTGGGAGCATCCTCAGTTGTGGCGCCAATGTATATCTCTGAAATAGCTCCAGCTCATAAAAGAGGACAATTAACCGCTCTTTTTCAATTCAATATAGTTGTCGGCATCTTAATCGCTTACCTATCAAATTATTTTATCGGGGGAGCAGGGGACGGCAACTGGAGGTGGATGCTAGGTATAGAAGCTTTCCCTGCCTTGGCATTTATAATTATGATATTCTTTGTGCCACGAAGCCCTAGATGGTTAATTGTTAAGAGGGGGTTAGTAGAAGAGGCGAAACATATTTTAGATATCATAGATCCGAGTACATCGAGCCAACAATTAAAAGCGATTCAAGACCATAAAGACGGCACTAAGAAAGTGGGTTTTAAAGCGTTTTTCTCAGGTACGTTCAATCTTCCCATTATGCTGGCTTTTTTAATCGCTTTTTTTAACCAGCTTTCGGGCATAAATGCAATAATCTATTATTCACCTCGGATTTTTGCAGACACCGGTATGGCCGAAAGTTCTGCGCTCTTATCTTCTGTTGGTGTTGGTGTGGTAAATTTAGTAGCGACGCTCTTGGGGATGTTCTTGATAGATAAAATGGGACGAAAATTTCTCATGTACATTTGTTCCCTCGGTTATATTAAGACCGTTGCACGGTAAAAT
>JBLHNI010000088.1:0-10890 GCA_047650615.1 Maribacter sp. | reverse complement strand
ACAATTATCCTTACGGGTTTTCAATTCATAATTTTGAGCCTATTACAGGCCGTGTACATCAACCGCCACCAGTGCATCAGACTTTTGAAACAAGTGCTTTTGTTATTTGTTCCTTCTGTCCAAGGATGTACGATTACCACCCAAAATCGATTCCTGCGCCATATAACCATTCCAATATAGATTCCGATGAGATGCTCTACTACGTAGATGGTGATTTTATGAGCAGAACGGGCATTGGGCCAGGATATATCTCTCTGCATCCTTCCGGTATTCCGCATGGTCCACACCCAGGAACCTATGAGGCAAGTATAGGAAAAACAAAGACAGAGGAATTAGCGGTGATGATAGATACGTTTAAGCCCTTACAACTCACTGAAAATGCCATGAAGATTGATGATGGTAAGTATTTTTCTTCTTGGTTAGACAAAGATTAAAAAGCCGTTTATGGCTATTATAATACAAATCAACATAGCATGTTGGCAGCTTATTAGTTGTACTAATTTTATTTTATGAAAAAACTTACATCTTGGCTGGACATTCCTGCCGATTCGGATTTTAGTATATACAATCTTCCTTTTGGAATCTTTTCAAAGAAAAGGAAAGGAAAAACAAGAGCGGGCATCGCCATAGGAAATCAGATTGTGGATTTAGCTGCCCTAGCAGAAGCGGAATTGATAGATGTTTCCCCTTTTATTTTTAGGCAATCTACCTTGAACGATTTTATCGCCTTGGGAAAGAAAGTAACGAACAAAGTGCGTTTGGATGTACAACGTTTGTTAGTGGAGGCCGATTCTCCTTTACAGAAAAAACAGAAAATTTTGATTTTACAGGCCGATGTTCAAATGCATCTTCCTATTCATATTGGCGATTATACCGATTTCTATTCGAGTATAGAGCATGCCACCAATGTAGGTAAAATGTTCCGTGACCCGGAGAATGCGCTTTTGCCCAACTGGAAGCATATCCCTGTAGGGTACCACGGTAGGGCTTCATCTATAGTAGTAAGCGGTACACCTATTAAAAGACCAAAGGGGCAAGTAATGCCAAAGGATGCCACAGCGCCTGTCTTTAAACCTTCTGGAAGATTAGATTTTGAACTGGAAATGGGTTTCATAACAGGGAAGAATACACAATTAGGGGATAGTGTCTCCACGACTGATGCCGCCGATTATATTTTTGGTTTGGTATTGTTCAACGACTGGTCTGCACGTGACATTCAGAAATGGGAGTATGTGCCTTTAGGCCCATTTTTGAGTAAAAGTTTTGGATCTTCCATGTCGCCATGGATTGTGACACTAGAGGCTTTGGAACCCTTTAAGGTGGCCGGGCCAAAGCAAGACCCTAAAGTATTGCCTTATCTGAAGTATACCGGTAAAAATAATTACGATATTCAGCTAGAAGTGGCCTTACAGCCAAAAAATTCGGTAGCGCATACCGTTAGTAATTCCAATTTAAAGTACATGTATTGGAATATGAGACAGCAGTTGGCGCACCATACTATAAACGGGTGTAATATAAACGTTGGCGATGTTATGGCTTCAGGCACTATTTCTGGTAAGGATGAAAGTTCCTATGGTTCTATGCTTGAAATTTCTTGGGGTGGTAGCAAACCGGTAACCCTAAAAGACGGCAGTACACGTAGCTTTATAGAAGACAACGATACCGTAATCATGCGCGGATTTGCTGAGAAGGACGGAGTTAAAGTTGGTTTTGGAGAAGTGAGTGGGACCATTTTACCAAGCGATTAATCCAGAAAAAATAGATGAATAAAAAAGTAAAAACCATATCCCCTTCGGATATTTCACAGCCAGAACTGCATGCTTATTTATTGTCTGCCGTAGCTCCAAGACCTATTTGTTTTGCAAGTACTGTGGATAAAGACGGTAATGTAAATTTGAGTCCCTTTAGTTTTTTTAATGTGTTTAGTTCCAACCCGCCCGTACTTATCTTTTCCCCTGCTCGTAGTGGAAGGGATGGAAGTATGAAGCATACGCATCAAAATGTTTTGGAAGTTCCGGAGGTGGTTATTAATATTGTCAACTACCCTATGGTAGAGCAGATGTCGCTTTCCAGTACGGCGTATGATAAAGGGGTAAATGAATTCGAAAAAGCAGGATTTACCCAAGTGAAAAGTGATGTTGTTTCCCCGCCAAGAGTAGGGGAGGCCCCAGTTGCTATGGAGTGTACGGTTACCCAAGTAATTCCTTTGGCGGATGCGCCCGGTGCCGGAAATCTAATTCTGGCGAAAGTTGAGCGTATGCATATCCAAGAAGAATATCTTGATGCTGACGGACAATTAGATACTCAAAAGCTAGATTTGGTGGGCCGCATGGGTGGCAGTTGGTACACCCGTTCTAGTGGTGATTCCCTCTTTGAAATTCCAAAACCGGTACGCAATAAAGGCATTGGCGTAGATAGGCTGCCAACAGTTGTGGTAAACAGCGCTGTACTTACCGGAAACAATCTTGGCCGATTGGGTAATTTGGAAAACATACCTACTGCCGCTGAAATGGAGACAATTCGTATTGATGATGCGGTCATAGTAATTCTCTCAGAAACTGATGCCGCTGAATTAGTGATAAAAGTCCATCAACTCGCACAAACATGGTTAGAAGAAGGTAAAACGCAAGAGGCTTTGGCTTTGTTGTTTAGTTTTGAATAACAGCTTCGACTTCAATCTCGACCAAATAACCGTCTCCAACAAGCTTGGCCTCCACTAAGGTATTCGCAGGATTAATTCCGTTAAAGCGCTCACCGTGTGCCCGTGCAATAGGCTCCCAATCTTCTATATTATGAACAAAAATTCGTGTGCGCACAACGCTTTCCAGAGTGGTCTCAAAAGTTTGTAATACTGCTTCTATTTTATCGATTACAAAGTGGGTCTGCGCAGTGGCATCATTACCTCCAATCAGCATGACGCCGTGGGTAGCCGTAGTCCCAGATATATGAATGCGATTCCCTTCTTTTAAGGCACGACAGTGTCCAGCATAAGACTCCCATTCGGTTCCGCTAAAAATCTGTTGCCTAGTTTCACTTACCTGTTTAATTGTAAAGGGCTTAGGGATGTGCTGTAGGTGATGACTTAAATCACCAGAAGCTGTTAGAAAAGGAGGTTTCCTATATTTATCACCGCAGTTACTAGGAATAAGAAGTAGTTTCTTTTATGGTCCTATTATCCTCAGAACTCAAATTAATCTGTAGTATTTTTTTATTATCGGCGATGTGATTTCGTTCTCCTAGTCTGGCGCCCACAATAACGGTGGCTACATTCGGGTTTTTCAAAATATATCGACTAGCTATATTCGCTATGGAAACTCCATGTTTATCAGCTACTTTCTTTACTGATTTAAGAAGGTTTTGATAGTATTTCCATCCGCCTGCAGCATCAATAAATCGTTTGTATTTCATCTGTGACCCTGTGGTAAGGTCTCCTTCGGAGGGTTTTTTTTATCAAACCATGTATCTGTCAAAAACCCACCGGCCAAGGTGCCGAACGCAAATAATTTCACCTTGTATTCTGAGTAAACGGCACTCATTTCAGCGTTTGCCCTCTGGTCCAAAAGGGAATAGCAAATTTGATTACTCACAATAGGAATCCCACTAGCACAGGCAACTCGTAGATGGGCAGCATCAAAATTTGTGACACCGATATGCTTTATAAGACCTTTTTTCCTGTAATTTTTTTAGATAAAAAAGACCATCTAGCCAGCTTGGGACGGGATAGTTCCAAGCATGGAATTGCATGAGGTCTATACTGGTTTGTTGCATACGTTCCAATGCCGTCTGGGTAGCTTTCCAAACATCATCCAGTGAGATTTTACCGGGTTCCAGCACCTATTTCGTAAATAACTGTAGCATGTTACCTAACGGATTATTGTTTTTAAACGTGCCCGTAATTATCTGGCTAGCACCGTAATGATTAGCCATATCAAAAGTGGTAAAACCTTGCGCTACATAAGGTTTCATATAGTTTGCAGTAGTTGTAGGGTCCAAGGTTTTACTATCTCTTTCCATATCGGCAATTTGCCATAGTCCTGTAATAATTCTAGAGATTTCTAGAACTTCTGCAAGTTTAATTTTTTCTTGTCTTATTCTTCTGGGAGTACTTTAAAAATAGCGACTGGGTTTATGCCTTTTCTCTTCAGCTGTTTCCATTTTATAAAGAATAGTAAGCTCCCCATGTCCATAACGATGATCCAGATAGGAGTGGAATGGAAGTACCACTCTTTTACCTTAGAGGTAAAATCTTTATAGGTGTGTACCGCTAAAAAAAGTAAGAGGGAAACTGAGCCCATCCAACCAATAGCAAGTTGTAAGCTTCTATTTTAAAGATTTAAATAGTATGCGCTAACGCCCTATTTACTCTTGGAAGCGTAATTATGGTGATGCACATCAAAAGAAAATTAACCATCATAGAGGTTACCATAATATCTATTCCTAAGAAAAAATCTCCTGTAAAATGAGAGCCAAATACGCGGCACTTGCCATGACTCCGGCTAGGATTAAAGCGATATTAGGGGTGTGATATCTTTTATGAATAGTAGTGATAAAATTTGGAAAAATACCATCTTTCGCCCATGCGAACATGAGTCGTGAAACGGAAAGTAGCATGGCAGGTAAGTCATTGATCAATGCTATTGTAGCACCTAGTAAAATAGCGATCCCAAGGCCAGAAGGTAGCACATAGTTAAGAAGGCCAGGAGCGGAAATATCTTTTTTGAAAGCTTCTTCCGCCACAAAACTCCAAGGAACAGTGTGGTATACGGCCGATGCGAATAGAAAGTAGAAAAGACCAACAGATGTAATAGATAATAATATGGCTTTTGGTAGGGTTTTGGTTGGATTTTTTGCTTCGCCCCCGGCTTGGGCGATAGAATCAAAACCAATAAAACTAGAAAATAATAAGGCTGCGGCCGACAGAAAAATACGCCAGTCGAAGACAGTAGTATCAATTGGAATAAAACTACGATTTTCCCGAGCCTCTAAAGCAGTTATAAAATCGGAAGTGGAGAAATAAAAGCCTGATACGATAACAATTCCTCCTAACAAAAACATGAGGAACATCATAGGCAGTAAGGTGAGAGCGTATGATTTCGTTCCTCTAATATTGATACCTACAAAACTCTATATGAGTAGAAGTGCTAGAGAGATTCTCATCCATCCCCGTTCCAAGATTTGTGATAGTTGAATCCACCCGAGTTCAAAAAATATATCGCGGATAAAAGGAATAGTAAGGTAGGCAATAACTCCAATGATGATGGATAGGCCAAACCATTGTGAAAAACTTGCACAAAACCTAGATAGGGGTGAAGACCTCTACTGACGTAGCTATAACTACCCTCTGCTCTTGGCAGGGCCGAGGCTAGGATGCTTTAGGCAAGCGCTGCAAAAATAGCGGGTATAGCTGCAAAAGCGAAGGCGTATAAGACGTAAGGACTAATATCAGGAACGTTTTTTGCACTGCGTTTATGGACGCACCCAACATAGAACACACCCCTGTAGCCGTTAAGGCTAGGAGCCCTAATTGTCTAGAAAGTTTTGGCGTTTTATTCAAGTTCATTCTTGATAGTAGATACCTTTAATCCAAAATAGTACGTAAATGCTCTTTATCTCCCGTAAGTTCCCATTGCCCTAAAGTAATAGGGATATTCCCAATGCTATTAAGTCCATCGAAAAAGGATTTTAATTCAAACTCGGTTCCTTCTTTTTCCAATTTTCGAGCGTATTCCGCCAAGGCCTGTTCTACTAAATATTTTCCGGTAATGTAACTGGTGCCGTAGCCGGGTTGTCTGAGGTAGAGATGTTGCTCAAAAATTAGGAGTTCTTTTTCGGTCTTCATCCATCCTCTTGGTGTATAGTCAGAATGAATTTTTCCCGCTTCCTCCATGGTCATTTCATTTGCATGGGCATACAGGGAGCCTAGCCCACGAGCGGCACGTTGGGCAATCATGATGTAAACAATTTCACGTACCCTGGGGCTGTCATCATAAAGTCCGGCTTGCATAAATAGTTCTTCTACCGCTGTGGCCATCCCTTCGTTTCGGGAATCGAAAATATTATACAACAAAGCGTTTTTCCGGATACTGCTTTCATGTGGTTCGTTATCCATACGGGCCAGTTCAAACCAATGGTAAAAGTGAGAGAATAGTGGTCTTGGGTCATAATGGGCAGTAATCCAAAAGAAATTCCGTTTTTCTTTTGGGACGAATTCGCCATAATGTGCCTTTAGTGCAGGGTCAAAATAATCCTTTACCGTTACGATATCCTCTTCCTCCAAAAAGGCCAACAAACTATTTGCTGCTTTTTCGTTTAGCAATTTATAAGCTTCTGGCCCAGCAGCATCAGTTAATTGAGGTAGATTTCTGTTGCGATGTTCCTCTAATTTAAGCCCTGTCCAAGCACGTGTTAGCTCTCGTTTAAGTAGTAATACTTCATCCTCCCAAGTCATTGGGACGAGGTGTACGTTCTGCTGATACCAGGTATAATTCTCCTTTCCAATACCTGAAGGCCCTGTTTTTGTGGGTGCCTGCTTCTCTAGCCAGTTAACGAGGTCTTCTGTGGCTAAAATAGCTTCATTTATGGCTTTCAGTGCTTGCCTGTCTTTTCCAATACCTGATTTATTTTTTAAGTTTTCTAAATCGGATATTTGGGTTTTAATATCCCGTATACCAGTAACCCAAAGGTCTTTTGCGTTACCCGTTAAATTGATTTTAGCTTGTGCGTTTAAAAATGGAATGACCATAAGCTCCGCTAAAAACTGTGCACGTTTTTCTTTAGATAGCGGAAAATCATATTGCCAAACCTCTAAAACGGCATGGTGTGTTGGTCCTTCGTGAGCAGGGACGTCACTACGGGAGGTCCAAATGGTCTTATAAAAAGCCGGATCACGCTCCCAAGGTTTCAGGATTCTTTGATTAAAATCATAGCCGTTCATCTCTGCCCTTCCAATATGCCAATCTATTTGTTTTGCAATCGGCCATTGGCCAATGTTGATGGCATTAAGTTGTTCTTTTATGACACTGAAAGCCGTGTTTCTGGCGGTAAATGTTGCTGCGCGGTAGTCGGGAGCGCTATTGTAAAGTGGAGGGTTTTCAAAGGAGCGCCATTCTTGGAACAGAGTCTCTAATTGGGTGTAGGAGTCATCGAGACTAACAGACTGTCCATAGGTCGTGGTGGCGAAGCTTATCAACAAGGAGAAAAAAAAGAAATGTTTTAATATGGGCTGGTGGGTCATTGTGCTTATATTTTTCCAAAAGATAGTTTATTCATTACTTTTTTGAAAGACTAAAATTGAAAAGAAGCACGTTTTAGGCTGACTCAGATTTTAATTAATTCGTTTCTGTGTAGGACTAGTAGCCTCATTTTACAACTATTCATCGTTTTTTTTTAAAAAGTAACTAGATTAAAAAAGTGGTTCGATTAATTTTTAAGGACTTTACTCAAAATGTTTCTAATATGCAGTGTAAAAAATTAAGTCCTGCCCTTCCATAGCTAGTATCATAAGCTTTATGTATTCGGCAGCGGTTTTTTTGAAATTTTGTAGGTCGGTAATATTAAAGCCTGCTCTCCAAATGGTTTCGCGCTCCTTACCAACACAAATACAATACAAGGCTGTTTCTGTATGAAATACGGTATAATTGTCATAAATAGCTGTCCTCGTAATAAATACCTTGATGGCTTATTTAAGCATCTTGAAAGGTATATAGGTAGCGGTCTACATCAGAAAGTCGGGTAAGAAGCGTTTTTTTGTCTTCCGACCCTATGATTTTTGTAAACAGTATGGTATCAAAATCTTTGTCCAATAATTGCTATTCTACTTCTGTAAGTTGCGCTTCTGATTGTTGGGACGTTGTAAAGTCCACATCAAAAACGTCGACACTCCTTACCGATTCCACATTTCGCTTTTGAAACTCGGCTTGTACCTTGCTCTCAAAATCTCCTCATATGCTGTCATTCTCCGTCATGCCAACAATTAGAACCTTATAAGCGTGGAATAAGACAATATCTGGATTTTTCCAATTGCTTACAAGTTTCACGGAGGTACAACTCCAGAGGCCACTTATAAAAATAAGAAGGAGTATTAATTTTTTCATCATTTAAAAATACAAAGTATCACAAGGATTACTTCAAATCTGGCAGTACCATAAACGGAATGGTAATATGAAACCCTATTTTTTTAATGACAGGTTCAATAAAAAGCCGTTCCACAAAAGTGTGTTTGTTTTGCACCATGACCAACAGGTTCATTTTATGTTTTAGTTGAAAGTCATTGATAGCATCAATGATTTCTTGATTATGGGGGTTATGGAAAAGATGGGGAATTCCTTTTAGTTCCTTGTCTAATTTCGCTTGGTTCTTTATCTGTTGTTTAGTGAGGTCATAGCCATTGGAGACGTGTAGCACCTCAATACTAGAAACGTGTTTTCTAGCAATGCTTAGCAGGACCTTTAGCGGTACTGTTTTAAAATCAACTTCATAATCGGTTGGGAACAAAATTTCCTTTGGTACCTCGTACTCAAAATTAGGAGGAACTGCAATTACCGGACACTTAGCCCTTTTTATGATATCTACAGTGTTTGTACCGAATAGTATTTCTTTGGCTCCCGTTGCCCCTTTGGTACCCATGAGGATTAGGTCTATTTCTTCCTCTGGTACCATTCTAGATATCTCATTGGTAAGCGTGTTTAGGCAGGCAAGGGAGTTAAAGGTATGTTTGTTGTTTGAATGTTCTTTTTCTATTCTGGTCCGTAGTTTTTCTAGATTTTCCACGGCGGCTTTCCTTATAAGATCGCTAAGGCCAATGAGGCCAGGACTGCCTACCAAATATTCCGCATGATATACTGGGGGCATATAGGTATGTAGCAGATAAAACGTGGATTCTATATCCTTAAATGTTTTGAGCGCATATTGAATGGCCTCATAAGTATTTTCCGAAAAATCCGTAGGAAGGAGTATACGTAGCATAGTAAAGAATTTTATCGATTGAGTACTCAAAGCTATCGTACTACAGCATAAAAAACCATGACATTGGTCAGGTTTTAAGATGAGGGTTTTGAAATATGCAGGGTTACTATACGCTAGTATAAAGCGGAATTCTGTTATCATAATAGCTTCTGAAATTCCCATTCTAGTCCATTTTTTTTGAATGGTTTGGGCTATGTAAAATGTTACTTCCTTAATAGCGGTAAAGGGCTAGTTGGGGGATACCATAACTATTTAGTTAGAAGACTGCCTCCGATGCTACTCTTTAAAAATAGGAAGTCGTTAAATAATGTCAATTTCAGCTAAAATCAAGCACATTTTCATTTTTTTATGGGAAACCATAATTCCTTATCCACAGTATTTATTTTAAAATTCATCTGCCTTTGCGACTATTTTTTTTAGTTAAGGGGTCATTTGCTATCTTTAAAGGAGAACTAAAAAGTAAGTAGTACGCTATCACAGCTTTGTTAATTTTAAAGAAAACAAGTATGAAAATTTTCAACTATTCGTATTGGACAAATACCCGCACCGTATTTATATGAGCCATGTCGTTTATATTGCTTTTTCAAACCACCGAAATATGGAGTCAGAAACCCTATGAAGGCAAGGTTATTTTAGCTGTATTTGCACATCCTGATGACAAAAGTACAGTAGCACCAATATTAGCCAAATATGTTAGAGAGGGTGCCCAAGTACATTTAGTTATCGCTACCGATGGCAGCTAAGGTGGCGCCGATTATTAAATAATAAGGATGAACCCAAGGAATGGGGCTAATGATACTAAAACTGGCAGTAATATTGCAGCTGTTGCGATGTTAGAAGTAATCTCGGTCAAGAAATTTACTAAGGTTATCAGAATAAGGAGTAACAGAATAAAAGGTAATGTTTCTAGTGCTGTTAGTTTACTTCCTATCCAAAGCGCCAATCCACTGGACTCAAATCCAAGCGCTAATGTTAAACCTCCATCAAACAAGATTGAAATGCCCCAAGGTAATTTTAGAGCATCTTCCCATAAAATTAATTTTTTTATTTTTTGATCGGTTGGCAATAAAAATAGGCTGACTGCTGAAATCATAGCAATGATGGTATCATCCATAGCGGGGATTAATTTTTGTAGCGAAAACGAGCGCGAAATCCATGCAAAAGCGGTCCCTGAAAAGACCATCAAAACTATTTTTTCTTCAAAGCTTATTTTACCCAAAGCCTTAAGTTGTGTAGCAATCTCTTTAGGACCGCCTGGAAATTCTTTTTGGTTAAAATTAAAAGCAAAACGCGTTAAATAATACCAGCATATAAATAGTAATAACACGGATATAGGGAACCCCAAAACAAACCACTCCGTAAAGGTGATCTTTTTTCCAAAAGTGGTTTCTACTACACCTGCCAAAACTAAGTTGATAGGTGTTCCCATCAATGTTGAGATCCCGCCAATGGAAGCGCTATAGGCGATGGAGAGCATTATGGCTTTGCCGAATATTTTATTTTCGTTTACTAGGGTATCTGGATTATCGTTTAACTGAGATACAATGGGCATCGCTATGGGCAGAATGATTACCGTTGCAGCGGTATTGGAAGTCCACATGGATAAAAACACCGTGGCAAGCATAAAACCAAGAATGATATTTATAACGTTGGTTCCGATAATATTTATGATGGATTAGGCGATTCTTTTGTGCAGATTCCATTTTTCAATAGCAATAGCAATAGCCAAAACAAATCCGCCCATATATTAAAATATGTATTTGTGACCGTAGGATGATGCGGTAGTCGTTACATCTAATCCGCCTGACAAGGGGAAAATAACTAAGGGAGACCGTTGCAAAACCCACATAAGATTCTATTAGGTTTTCTAATTTGAGGTTTTTGGTCTGAATTCTAGATATTTTTAGGTTTTTACCTGGTTTTAAG
>JBLHNI010000087.1:0-10911 GCA_047650615.1 Maribacter sp. | reverse complement strand
TAATGACCTTTGCAGCACGCTCCAATAATCTAGAGTGTAGATAGAAAACGTCCCCAGGGTATGCCTCACGTCCCGGAGGTCTTCTCAATAACAAAGAAACCTCACGATAGGCCACAGCCTGTTTTGATAAATCATCATATATAATCAAAGCCGGACGACCAGTATCCCTAAAGTACTCTCCAATAGATGCACCTGCGAAAGGAGCATATACTTGCATTGGAGCAGGGTCAGATGCATTTGCAGCCACTATAGTCGTATACGCCATAGCGCCTTTATCTTCCAAAACCTGTGCAATACCTGCAACAGTTGAAGCTTTCTGGCCTATGGCAACATAGATACAATAAACAGGTTCACCTGCATCAAAAAATTCTTTTTGGTTTAGAATGGTATCGATACAAACCGTAGTCTTGCCTGTTTGACGGTCACCAATCACCAATTCACGTTGTCCTCTTCCTACGGGAATCATGGCATCAATAGCCTTAATTCCAGTCTGTAAAGGCTCTGTAACCGGCTCACGAAAAATGACCCCTGGCGCTTTACGCTCCAATGGCATTTCATACGTTTTTCCAGCTATAGGCCCTTTACCATCTATAGGTTGTCCTAAGGTATCTACTACACGGCCAACAATACCCTCACCAACATTTATGGAAGCAATACGTTGTGTGCGCTTTACGGTAGTTCCTTCTCCAATTTCTCTAGAATGGCCCAATAAAACCACCCCTACATTATCTTCTTCCAAGTTCAAAACGATGCCTTCCAAACCACCGTCGAACTCAACTAGTTCGCCATATTGCACGTTGGCCAAACCAAAGACCCTGGCGATACCATCGCCTACTTGCAATACTGTTCCTACTTCATCTAAAGTAGCGGTTGCATCGAAACCTGATAATTGTTGCTTTAAAATTGCTGATACCTCAGCGGCTTTTACTCCTGCCATGTTTACTAGACGTTAGATATTAGACGTTAGACGTTAGACGCCATTGTCCAATTATAGTTATTTATAGACTATTTGTAAATTCTCTTTTTAAATTATTCAGTTTATTGGCTATACTAGCATCGTACTGTAAATCCCCAACACGCAAAACAAAACCGCCAATGATGCTTTCATCTACGGTATTCTCAACAGTAACCTTATTTCCTGTGATATTGGCCACTTGTTTTAAAATCTTTTTTTCCATTGCAGCATCCATTGGTACGGCCGTAGTCACATAGGCTACGTCCTTTCCTTTCTGTTGCTCATTAAGAATAATATACTTTAAAGCCACCTCATTTAAAATGGAAACTCTTTTATTATCTACCAACATTCCAATCAATCCTTCTGAAATGGCGTGACTTCCCTTAAATATTTTTAATAGAATATCCTTTTTCTTAGGGCCAGAAATTACTGGGCTAGATACTAGTTGCCGTAGCTCGGCACTATCGGAAATAGTAGCCAAAACAGAACGCATATCCTTCTCCACGGCATCCGTAGCCTTTTTATCTACCGCCAAATCCAAGATGGCCTTGGCGTACCGTATTGCTGCTCTAGATTCACTCATGCTTTCTTACTTCAATTTGATATCTCCCAAAAGCTCGTCAACCAATTTCAATTGCTTGTCTTTATTAGCAAGTTCCTGCTTAATCACCTTCTCTGCAATGGCAACGGATAGCTCGGCAACTTGACTTTTAATATCAGCCATAGCAGCTTTCTTTTCGCTTTCAATAGCAGCTTGCGCTTGGAGTACTATTTTATCGCCTTCTATCTTTGCCTGCTCCTTAGATTCTGAAATCAACTTATCTTTTATCTCTCTTGCTTCTTTTAACATGGCTTCACGCTCTGCACGGGCCTCCTTTAAAAGCTTGTCATTGTCCGCCTGAAGATTTTGCATTTCTTTACGAGCGTTCTCGGCTGCTTCTAAAGCATTGGTAATACCTTCCTCACGTTCGTTCAATGAACCTAATATAGGTTTCCAGGCAAATTTTACCAATAACAAAATCAACCCTAACAAAAGAATTGTCTGCACTATAAATAACCCTGGAGAAAAATCGTTCAATAAAGTTTCCATAACTATAAAGTGTATTGCTTGTTTTTAAATTAAAACATATTCTTGCAACCAACCGTTGCAGGAATATGTTCTATGGTTTTATATTCTTAAGCTTTTCCTAAGAACAAGGCGCCAAAAGCCAAACCTTCTAAAAGTGCAGCAATAATAATCATCGCAGTCTGGATTTTATTAGTTGCTTCTGGCTGACGAGCAATACCTTCCATTGCTTTTCCACCAATCTGACCTAGACCAATACCTGCTCCGATTACAATTAAACCGGCTCCAATCATGTTGTACATAGTAAATGAATTTATATTAAATTAAAAAAACTCTAAATAAAATTTTCACGAACATCCTCAGCATCCACGACTTCATGACCAATCTCATCATGTGCATGATCATGATTGTGTTCTGTAACTGCCATTCCAATGAACAGCGCTGAAAGCATTGTGAAAATATACGCTTGTAAAAAGGCAACTAAAACTTCGATTAGCGTGATAAAGAATGATAGCACAAAAGAAAGAAGCGTAGCTCCGGCAACACCCAAAGTGTCCTTTAGCGTATACATAATCGCTATCAAACTCATTACTACAATATGCCCTGCGGATATGTTTGCAAAAAGACGTACTAATAATGAGAAGGGTTTTATAATCAAAGCTCCAGCTAATTCTATAACAGCTAATATAGGTCTGATAAGATATGGCACTCCTGGCATCCACAAGATGTGCATCCAATAGTCTTTATTACCGCTGACTGTGTAAATAACTAAAGTGAAAATTGCCAAACAAGCCGTTACCGCCAACTGCCCAGTAACATTAAAACCAAATGGAGTTAAACCCAATAAATTCAGTATCCATATAAAAAAGAATACCGTTAAAAGATATCCGGTAAATTTTCTGTAATGCTTTTCGCCGATGTTAGGTCTTGAAATTTCGTCTCGTACATAAAGTACCAACGGCTCCAATACTCTACCAAAACCGGTAGGAACTTTTTTGTTTTTGTATTGACGTCCCAAAGATGAAAAAGCTAGCAGCATTAACAACCCTACCAACAGCACACCGACCACACTTTTTGTAATTGAAAAATCCAAAACCTTACTTGCATTCGAAGCATGCTCCTCTTCATCAAAAGTAATTGCGGTCTCATCACTATTGAGCTCGTATATTTTACTATGCAATTTCGCAAATTTAGCGCCATTTTTCTCTACAATGACCTCACCATTATTATCGTGATGAAATGCAGACGACATAAAAGTAACTAAACCTTCAGAAGACCAAACGATTATGGGTAGCGGAAAACCGATGTGCTTGCGCTCCCCTGCATCATTTGAATAAGAAAATAGATGAAAATCGTGAGAATCTTTTATGTGATGATCTATGTACTCCTTTATCTCATCTCTCGTGTCTACTGGGCCTTCCTCATCAGACTCTGAATTGGAAAAACCAGTGGCCACAGTTAAAAGAATTAAAGTGGTAATTAATTTACTAAAATATGTAGATGCTTTTTTCATTGCCATTCTTTCAAAATATGTCTTTCTAAAAGTCGCGCAAAGGTACTTATTAAAAAATAATTTTCTAATTTTTTTTTTTAATTCTTAACTGGGTGTGTTTTCAATAATATTTTGGAGATAAAGTACAGCTCTGGGACCATAAAAACAAACACAGGAATTAGAAGGGAGAGACGTTCATTATTACTCAATGTTTCCTGCTGGAACAACACGGAATAGAAAATAACGGAAAAGGTTAGTAATTTAAAAAGCAATGCCCCGAGGTAAATAAAACCAAGCTGATGTTTAAATTTGTGAATTTTTGACAACACATAAAACACACTACAAAGCAGAAAAGAAAACACCGCGTGGAATAGGTAAATGTTGCTTACAAAAAAATTCAAGGAGCTAACTTCAGCTCCCAAAAAAGATAGATGTACGTAGGAAGTACAAACCAAAAGTACACCAAAGACCACTAAATAGATTATCAATTTTTTTATCAAAACCTACCTATTAAGTTGATTTGCCTGTTTGATAACGGAATACATGGATAAGGCAATAGCTAAAAGCGTGCAGGTTGCTTCCAAAAAAGTTTTATCGAATTTGCCGTCTAGCCACGAACCCAAAAGATTTCCTAAATATATGGTAGCACCCATCTGGATTGCTATCCCAGATAGTCTTGCGGCGTTTCTAAGACCCTTATTGTCTTTACGAGGCTTTTGCTGGCTCATTCTTCCCTTTGAAACTTCCGGAATTTGAGCTCATAGCGCCTGCACTACCTTTCATGGTGCAAGAAGCATTAAAAGTAGCTCCTGGCTCTACGGCAAGCTTACTAACCGATACCGTTCCTTCTATGACCGCAGAGGCCTTTAATGACAGTAAATCAGAAACCAATAGTTCGCCGTTAAAGCTCCCTTCTATATCCGCATTTACACATTCTACTTTTCCGTGAATGTAACCGTCCTTTCCGATTACTACTTTACCAGAGGTTTTTACGTTCCCGTCCAATTTACCATCAATACGGAAATCGGCTTCGGAAATAATATCTCCTTTGATTTTTGTGTTTTTCTCAATTCTGTTGGGTTGTCCTCCTACTTCGTTCATAGCTCTAGGTTTTTGTTTTTCTGAAAACATGGGTTTAGGGTTTTGGGGTTATAAGCGCGTTAAGGTAGTGCTGTAAATTCTTGTGTACTTGAATTACCTTATAGTTCTCCGATAAAATTACAAAATTCTTATCAGCAACCCGGTAATCCCTATTATTTTTTAAAAGCTCTGCGTAACCCAAGGCAAATTCTTTTGATTTAAAGCCATGTACAACAATAAACTGGTCTTCTAAATTATAAATATCCTTGGACACACTATTTCTGTATTTCAAATCTGTGATGGACTTCTCCAATAACTCCATCAGTTTTAGGGCTTTTTCGTTGTTACTCCTTTTAAAAGGGAACATCACCTTCCAGTTAGACGTTCCTTTAGAGTCTGTCTCAGGAGAAAATTCTTTTGGTTCTAGTTTAGGTAACTGTTCCGAAATCATCTGCTCTGCCTTTTTCCCTTCTGGATTGTTGGGATAGGTAAGCGCCACATAATTTAAGGCTTCCTTGAAACTTTCAAAACCCTGCAGCCTTCCAATAGCGTTGGCCTTTAGCATCTCAAATTTTGGCACAATGGCATCTCCAGTAAATCTATTGATGTTTTCTTCCGATGCAGTAATTACCTGAAAAAATTCCTGATTATTGTATTTTTTATATAAGTTTTGATAGCGTTTCTCCGGACTGTCGGAATCGTTAGCCAACACCGCTAAAGGATTCAAGAGTATTTCCGCATAGCGAGAACTTGCATGGTTCGCTATGATATCTGCCTTCATAGAAGCTGTTAACGGACTGCCTTCTTCCTCATAAATTTTATACAAGTTATATTTTGATGGAAGAATCAAACGTTCCTCCGGATTAAGTGCCAATACATTCTCTAACTTCCCGGCCGCCAAAAAGTTTTCCTTAAACTTTTCCTTGTAGATTAATCCCAGTTGGTAATTCGCAAAATTACGTTCCGTTCTTAGACTATCTATAACCGTTGCTTCTTTAGGCACACGATCCATATAGAAATCCAAGGAGAATTTTTCGTCTTGGGTCAATTCAGCATCTGAGGGAAGTTCGGCGACAAGTTCTCCTGTTGCTTCTGACACTTTTGCAATGGCTTTGTTGGACCAACGCCAATCATCGGAAAGTTCCCTATTTCCCCATCTGTTCTTAAACTCGTTTTGGCCGTATCCAAGACTGGTAATATTATAAAAATAAAATTTACCTTTATTTTCCTTACCTCCCTTACTTTTTGCAAACGATGCAAATCCTTCTGTTATCTTATCTTTTTCCTTTTTCTGTGCGGCTTCTTGCGCCTTTTTTAACTCGGAAATATGATTTTCAAAATAGGCGATACGGTCGTCTACCGGTAGTTCGTAAAGTGTGATGACACTGTCGGTATATTGCACGATATCTTCGTATTTGATAACGTCTTCCAAATTGTCCAACTTTCTTTTAACGATTCTGTATTTTTTAGAATTCTCATCCAAATTGGGCAAAACACTATCATAATAAGCGCCTGCATCTTTATAACTGTTCCAGTCAAAATTGTACTCCGCCAGATTCTCGTAGTTCAACGCATTTAATTTAGGTGTGTTTTGTGTTGCACGAAGCGATTTGTTGAAATAGGATACGGCTAAACTATCAGACCCTTGCTCCAAATGAAATTCGGCCACTTGACGGAAGATTTTATCCAAAAATGGTCTGTTTTCACGATTTTCTTCCAACCATGTCAGGTATTCCAGTACTTCTTCCTTATTTTCTTCCGTAATAACCGTATTCCTTATTTTCTGAATTTCAGCATTTATCAGGTATACCCTTGGCGATTTCCTGTTTAGGTCAATCACCTTATCATAGGCATAATTAGCACTGTCTTTATGGCCTATTTCATTGTATAACTGACCTATGATGTAATAGTATCTGCCTTTTTCTGGTTTTTTTTGGGTGTAATAGGATGCTATCTTTAATTGTTGGATTGCCGTATCCGGCACATTTAAATTAATATAGGCTTGGGCCAACATAGCGCGAGCATCAGCATATTCCTGGTCTTTTAATGTCTCATATTTCATAAGACGCTTCAAATTCCTAATCGCCAAATCCTCGTTTTCCAGTCTAATATTGGTTTTTTCTCTCCAGATGGTGGCCTCGTTCAGCTTATCGCTTTGCGAATACTTATTCAGAATGTAATTGAAGGCCTCTAAGGCCGGAATGTAACGTTCGTCAAAATAGCGTGCTTTTCCAAGAAGCAAAAAAGCTTCATCGGTCTGTGGATTACGCTCTTCGTCCTTGATATCCATGCTATGGCGCTGAATGGCCTTCGTGGCTTTTTCCTCTGCCAGTAAAAAATTAGGATTATTATCTTCGGAATCTAGCTTCACCTCTCCAGAGACTTCTAAACGCTCTATGGGTAACACTTCCCAATAGTCGTCTCGGTAGCTGTCATTTAATGTGACACGGCCTTCCTCAAAAGCAATATTACCGTTGTATAAGGTATTATACTTTGTGTTTAAAGCGTGCCAGTTACGGTTAATTGCCGCATCCTTTTTAGTGGAGCATGCACTTAATAGCAGTGTTCCTAAAAGTAGGGCCGAAATGTATCTTTGTTTAAGCGTCAAAATTATCTGTATACGTATGTATGGTAAACTTAAAAACAACCATATTATTATACAGTTCATCGGTAAAAGGGAGATTTATTTTCTTGTAGAAAGAAGCTATTCTCTTTCAAATTCTAGATTTTTACCGACCGGGCAGTCTGTTTGGGTTCTTTTTTGGTTGGTAAAATCAATTAAACTAGCTGTTGAACGATACGTTCTCTCTCGCTGTCTATGGATGTCCCTAACTAGGCTGAAACAGACCCTCTAAAAACCGACGGAGTGGTCGGTTGTTAAGCTCAACCTCAAGTATTAAGCCTGCCCGGCATAGGAGAGATTAAATTAAAGCAATAAACTGCAGCACAAAATCTAGCTCTCATCTGCCAGCTATAGTCAATGTTCAAAACGACAACCCGTTTCTGAAAGTTTGTATGTATGGCTTGAACCCTGTGTAAAATCATATCAAACCTGTGCATTGTGGTGATATGAGAGCATATTACAGTTTTGTTTTTGGATTTAAGTATGATGGCTTGCATGCACGGGAGCATTAGCGATACACCCTAACGCGTATAAATTTGTAGATAATTCGTCTTTTACTATAGTAGGTTTCGTGACTTTAATTCTTGGTCTAATGCCTTGATGTTTTTTCCGTTCTTTGATAAGAAATACACAAAAACCAACGGGAGAAATGTAAAAAATTCAAATCCATTTTTCACTGCACCATACACTACGACACCTATACAGAAGCCGATAAGAGATGCATTGATTATATTATTTGATTGTATTTTCTTTTTTTCTTTTAGCAATTCCTCATCAGTCAATTCTTCTAATTCTTTTTGTTTCATTTGTCTAAAATTATTTAATCATTATCCTCTTTCTTGCGTACGGTCTGAAGTTTTGACACCCTTATTTTACGAGACTTTGGGTGGAAAAAACAACTACCCTGCAAAAAACGTCTCCAACTCCTTTAGGGTTTCGGTTGATGTTTGAATATCCTTTACCACTTCACCTTTGTTTAAGACCACGATACGCTCGCAGACTTCAGTCACGTGAATTAAGTCGTGACTGGATACCAAAACAGTTACATTGTCTTTGGCCGCTAAATCCTTAATGATTCCTTTTAATCGAATCTGTGTAGTGGGGTCCAAATTTGCAAAAGGCTCATCCAAAATAACGACTTCTGGGTTTCCAATGAACGAGGCTACTATGCCTGCCTTTTTCTGATTTCCTTTAGAGAGATCACGTAAATATTTCTTCTGGCCCAAGATTTCGCCATGGAAAAAATCTTGAAACTGCGCCAATAGCGCATTGACATCAGCTTTATTAGCTCCTCTTAAATCCCCGATAAAATAAAAGTATTCTTCTGGCGTCAAGTAGCCAATTAAGAAACTCTCATCTATAAAAGAAGAAGTAAAAGGTTTCCACTTTTCACTGGTGTTCACTTGTACTCCGTTAGAAGTAATATGACCAGAACTTGGCTGGATTAAATCTAACAAAAGGCTGAAAAATGTTGTTTTACCTGCTCCGTTATTGCCCACCAATCCAAAACTTTGTCCTTTGGGTATTTCTAGGTGTTCTATACTAAGTACCGTTTGCTTACCGTATTTCTTGGTTAATTTTTCAGTTATTATCATGGTTGTAAAATAAATATATTAGTAGTTACCTTCAATAGAATGCTATTCCTTGTCTACAAGAAAATCAACTCGCTTTCTCCTTAAATCCTGCAATCATACCGTACTTCTTTTTTCTGTATTGCTCCGTAATTAGGTTTAATAAATAATTCTTCATGGCAAAGCCAATGACTCCCAAAACAGATAAAACGATAATGGCAGCCTCAAAGGAAATCGCATAATAAAAAATAGAAAACAATACAATAGGGGCTATCAATACCGGAAGCATAATCAAAAACTGAGTAGCACTCGTACCTTGCATATTCCCGAACGGACTTTGGTCCAACTCGATTCGTTTTTTATTGAAGGAGCCGAAAAATAAAATAACTGGTATGTTTACACCTAAGTTATACAATGCGCATGCAAAATTAATAGCCAAGGCCTCCCAACCAAAGTAAAGATAAGGGATGGTAAGCAAGAACATGATCCCCACGCTTACGGATATCAACGTCGCTTTTGATTCTAAATACTTACGAAGTGGAATATTCTGAGACATCATCATAGAATAATAACTACTGTCCCAAGCCGGAATAAACTGGCCAAAATTACTCAGAAAAATACCAGTCATAAACACCCCTAAAAATACTTTCATAGGCATCATATCAGAATAGATATCTTGGGTATAAAATATCAATCCGTAGAACACGAACAACAGTGAAATAAAGACTTGGCTCTTGGTGCGTTTGTTACGCCATATCATTTTAAGGTCTAGCTGTAAAAATGGCCCCATTTCGCCAAATTTCTTGGCCCATGCCATATCGCTTGTATTCGCCTTTACGGTTTTGGGCTTTAAGGTGGCGTCTAAATATATTTTTGTTCTTAGGTACTTGTAATTGATATAATAAATAAGGGCTGCAAATCCAACAGGAACCAGAACCGCCAAAGGGTATGCGTATAGGGCGTGAAACATAGGCGCAAAGAATACCTTTACATCAAATACCTGAAAGTAATCCAGTGCATATCCTATGACAATAAGGCTGCTGATTGTGATCAAAGCCTTATCGTTCTTGTTGATCAAAAGATTAATGTAGTTGACACAAAGGACAATGGCGAAAACGGCCACAATCCATAAAAGTACATTCAGTACCGAATATCCATGAAACAAGAGCACAATAGCAAAGGGCACAAAGAAAAAGAGCGACAATAAGTTATAGATAGATACTCCGGAACGACCCAATATATAATGGGCAATTGCGCTTTTCTTTACGGGCGTAGTAAGAAAAGGTTTTATATCCATTACAGGGAGTTTTTGCATAAAGTAGCGCAAGAGCAGCTCTATGAGTACCCAATAAACAAAATATTGACTGATAGTCCACATAGGGCTTTGATCGGGGAAAATCTTTTTAAGGATAAAATACATGCCCCCACCGGCTGCAGCTAGATAAAAAAGCATCATCACTCCGAAAAAACCCATAAGAATTTTAATCCCAAGGCTCTTACCAAACGTAGAAGAGCGGAAAAACGACTTCCATTGAAGTCCTGTAAAAAGTTTGAACATAGTCGGTTGGTTTTAACGTTCTGATGATTGGTAACCCAAAAATGGTATTTGTTACATTTTCTATTGCAATTTATATTCTGGATAGGTTTCTGCTAGCAATTCCTCCGCTTTTGATGGGATTGTAATTGCCGAAATAATAAACAATAGCAGCACAGCAACTACTAGAGAAGAAAAAATCAACTGACCATATAAATTTTCTAGCAAGCCACTTTTATTTCCTATCATCAAAGTTAAAAGAGGTAAAAAAAGAAATTTTTGCACCATATCTAAGCCTTGATTATAAATCAATTCTTGAAGTAGCCATTTTCTCTCTGCCCCTTCCGTCATGCGTTTTAATTGAATAACCCTGTACCCCATTGGCATTGCAATTAATAGTAACAAAATATTGACAGACAAAAATTTCGAATCTCCCGCGGGGGGTAGCCTGAGACTGATAAAAATAATAAAAACAGCTATGCTACTTAGGCCAATCTTAGGAAAAGACCACCACTCCTTAAAGAAGCCCCATATAATGCCATTATATTTTTTACCCATTGCTTTTTTTTGCATTGCTATTACCTTTTTAA
>JBLHNI010000086.1:0-10929 GCA_047650615.1 Maribacter sp. | reverse complement strand
AAGATTTGGTATTTCAAGATTCTTTGGCGTTTGACTCTTACGGAAAGCCTAATCAATCTTTAGACGACTGGCGAAGAAGCAACATAGACTCTTTAATAAAAGAGGTACACCAAACCATTAAATCTAAAAAACCATGGGTTCAATTTGGTATTAGTCCTTTTGGTGTATGGAAAAACAACTCCACCGATCCGCGTGGTTCGGATACGCGGGCGGGACAAACTACCTACGAAGACTTGTACGCAGACCCCTTACTTTGGATGCAAGAAGGGTGGATTGATTATTTGGCCCCACAAGTGTATTGGAGTATGGATTTTCCTGCTGCGTCGCATAGAAAAATAGTGGACTGGTGGGTAAAAAATAATAACAACACCAACCTTTACATAGGCAATGGGGCCTATAAGGTAAGAAACAACAGTGATGTGGCATGGGAGCGTAAAAAAGAACTTCCAGAACAAATGACATTGGCACGAAAGACTTCAAAAATACAAGGAAATATACTTTTTAGTGCAAGATCATTGATGAACGACAACCCTGATGTTGTAAGCTATTTAAAAAGAAAATACTATAAACTACCTGCCCTACCACCCACAGTTACTAATAATACCGGGGAGCGCTCAAAGGAAGTACAATTGGTTTCCAAAAATGGAACGGATAACTCGCTGCGACTAACTTTTAACGGTATTGATGATAAGCCTTACGCTTTGTTTTATACATCTACAAAAAGAGTAAAATCCGAATACCCGATGAAAAAGCTCTTACAAAAATTAAATATCAAAGGAAATTCAGGACAAATTAAGCTCCCTAGTGCTATCACTTCCAATCGCTACCTTGCCATTACATTTTTAGACAAATACGGCAAGGAAAGTTCCCCGATAGTAATCCAACCAAAAAAAATAAACCAAAAATGATACAAAAAAATAAATGGGCTTGGGCTTGGGTACCCACACTCTACTTTGCCCAAGGGTTGCCTTATGCATTAGTGGTTACTGTATCGGTTATTATGTACAAAAGGTTAGGTCTTAGTAATTCTGACTTAGGGTTATATACTAGTTTATTGTATTTGCCGTGGGTCATAAAACCGTTGTGGAGCCCGTTTGTTGATTTAAAAAGCACGAAACGTAATTGGTTTTTAGGAATGCAATTACTCGCCTCTTTAGCGCTTTTGGCTATAGGACTTACGTTGCCAACAAATATTTTTTTTGTTACAAGTCTAGCCTGTTTTTGGATGGTTGCCTTTGCCTCTGCTACAAATGATATTGCTATAGATGGCTACTACATGATTGGACTTACGGAAGACAAGCAGTCATTTTTTGTTGGAATGCGGTCTGTGTTTTATAAACTAGCCAGTGTAACGGGACAAGGCTTACTGGTTGTGTTAGCCGGGTTTTTGGAAAACAAATATGGAGATAATACAAAAGCTTGGTCTTACACCATGCTATGTGCAGGTTCTTTGATGTTGCTTATGACCTTATCAAACTTTTTTGTTACACCAAAATTTGAAAGCTCAGCAGCCATCTCATTAGAAAAGCCAAGGGGTTTTTTAGAGGTTTTTGTTTCCTTCTTTAAAAAACCTGGTATGGGCATCGCCATCACGTTTATTCTATTTTTCAGATTGGGTGAATCTCAATTAGTAAAAATGGCTTCTCCTTTCCTGCTAGACCCTACCTCTGTTGGCGGATTAGGATATAGCACATCAGAAGTGGGTTCTATTTACGGGACCATTGGCGTTGTCTTTTTAACCGTCGGTGGTATTCTAGGCGGAATATTAATCTCGCGCCAAGGATTAAAAAAATGGATGTTGCCCATGCTAATTTCGCTAAACGCTCCCAATGCACTTTATGCGTTATTAGCCCTTACCGGAACAACAGAAATGTGGGCAGTAGTAGGAACCGTTATTGTCGAACAATTCGGCTACGGCTTTGGCATTTCAGGCTTTATGGTATACTTGATTTACGTTGCCGAAGGAAATTCTAAAACGTCTCATTATGCACTTGCTACCGGTTTTATGGCTTTAGGGATGATGTTACCAGGTTTGATAAGTGGTTACGTTCAGGAATGGCTTGGCTATGACGGTTTCTTCATTTGGGTAGTCGTAGCAGCTTTACCAGCATTTGTTATCCTCAGATACATTAAATACCCGGTCGATTTTGGCAAAGCAAAAGAGAACGATGAGCAAAGTATATAATTACGATGTAATGAAAGAAAAACTTTCAATGAAAGAAAAAGCGGGGCAACTTTTTATGCCTGCGGCTTTTATAAACGATACCGAAGCCGAAATACTCCAGTTGGAAAAATTGATAGAAACACATCGCATTGGCAGCTTATGTTTTTTCCACTCCCGCGCAAGTGCGGCCACCAATTATGAAGGTAAGAACAAGGTGGTTTATAACGAAAATAGTTTTGAAACTTTACGGAATTTGATTCAACGGTATCAGTCGATTTCTAAATATCCATTGCTCATAGCCATTGATGCCGAATGGGGCCTGGCAATGCGAATTGAAAATACACCTCAGTATCCATTTGGGATTACTTTGGGAGCCATACAGAATAACGAAGCCCTTATTTTTGAAGTCGGTGCAAACATTGCAAAAGACTGCAAAGCGGCAGGAATACATTGGAATTTAGCTCCCGTGGTAGACATAAATAACAATCCAGACAACCCCGTAATCGGTTATCGTTCCTTCGGCGAAAATCGTGAATTAGTAACTAAAAAAGCCATTGCTTTTGTTAAAGGAACGGAAAGTGAAGGTATTCTTACGAGTATCAAACATTTTCCAGGTCATGGAGATACAGCTACGGATTCCCATTTAGGGCTTCCGGTTATACCTAAAACAAAAAGTGAACTACTAGCAAACGAACTGTATCCGTTTCAACAACTTATAAACGAAGGCGTTGATTCGGTTATGGCAGGACATCTTTCGGTTCCAAGTCTGACCACAACGGATGACCGACCATCAAGCATCAATAAAGATATTATTACGGGGGTGCTTAGAAATGAAATGGGTTACAAGGGTGTGGTAATTTCAGATGCACTAAATATGCATGCAGTTTCTAAACATTATCCTGAAAGAGGAATATTAGAATGGCTTGCCTTTGATGCGGGGAACGATGTACTTTGTTTCGCTGAGCATACGGCTGAAGCGATAGAAACCATTCTAAATAATGCTTCAGAAGAACAGATAAATGCTAGTTTTAACCGCATTTGGAAACTAAAGGAGAAAGCGTTTCAAAATACAAATTCAAATTCAAAATTAGATGTTGCTAGCTGCTCGGCACTAAACCGAAAATTAGCAGAAAAAAGTCTGACCCTTTTACATGGTTTAGAAACAGATATTTCAGAATTCAGAAATACCGATTTCTGTACCCTAACGATTAAGCGTTTTTCAGAAGCTAGTGAAGCTCAAGAAATCCTTAGCGCTTTGGAGACAACCAAGCAAGAAGTAACGGATGAAGAACATATTCTTTTACTGCTCACCCCTCCAACAGTAAAGCCAGCGAATAATTTTGGATTTCTTGATCAAGAGCTCGATTTCATCAACCAGATGATTGCTACTAAAAAGGTAGTGCTTTATCATTTTGGAAATCCATTAGCACTAAGAACTATTCATGCGAAAGGAACCTTAGCCACAGTTATCGTTTATCAAGACTTTAAGGAATTTCAAGATGTGGCCACGGAACACTTTTTAGGGAAAGTAGAAGCGGTAGGAAAATTACCTGTAACGCTATAAATCAAACAAATCCAAACCTATGAAAACTCATAAAATTTTAGGATTGATGTCCGGCACCTCTTTAGATGGTCTGGATTTGGCCTATTGCCATTTTACAGAAGAAAAAGGCGTGTGGACTTTTGATATCATAAACACAAAGAGTATTTCCTATGCAACAAAACAGCAAACCGAACTTAAAGATGCAATACACTTAGGTGTTGAAGACCTGTTTCAACTACACAACAGGTATGGCACCTGGCTAGGGCAACAAGTACTCGATTTTATAGAAAAAAAACAGCTTGCCGTAGATTATGTAGCAAGCCATGGTCATACGACGCACCATAGACCAGAACTTGGTTTTACGGTACAGATTGGTTCTGGACAACATTTAGCAAACGCCTCTAAACAGCATGTTATATGTGATTTTAGAACAAACGATATCGCCCTTGGAGGGCAAGGTGCTCCGCTTGTACCCATTGGAGACCAACTACTCTTCCAGGAGTATGATTTCTGTTTGAACCTGGGAGGAATAAGTAATGTATCTTTTGATGTCAAAGGAAAACGAATTGCCTATGACATCGGTTTGGCTAATATGATTCTTAATTATATTACGCGTAAAATCAACTTAGCATACGACAAAGGCGGCGCAATGGCACGTTCTGGAAATATCAATTCGGAAATGCTACAAAAATTAAACGGTTTGAAATACTATCTCCTACCCCATCCAAAATCTATTGGGTATGAATGGTTTTTGGAACAAGTAGTTCCAATTGTGGATAGCACCGAGGCGACTACAGAAGACTTATTACATACATCAATCCATCATATTTGCGAAAAAATTACACTGCAAATACACCAGAATATAACAAAATCTGGTCAAAAAGTACTAGTCACAGGAGGTGGCGCCTTAAATACTTTTTTAGTAGATACACTAACGGATAAAATAGGTTCGGAAACCCGAATAGTGGTTCCAGAAAAAAAACTAATAGACTTTAAAGAGGCTATGGTATTTGCCTTTATGGGCGCGCTTAGAGCTGAAAAAAAAGTGAATGTATTGCGTTCCGTTACAGGGGCTACAGGAAATTCATCTAGTGGTGTCCTTTATTTACCAAGTTAAATTATTAGCTTGTTGTTCTACGAATTTGTAAGGGCTTTGTTCGAAATATAAGAAACAAGGTAGTGGATAAAAATCCGCATGTACCCAAGCCCACGAATAAAGGCCATACCGTTTCTTGAACAAAACTCCCCACATACAGGGAAATAGGTATGGATAAAATTGTGGAAATAAATCCGGTTATGGCCGCGCCAATTCCTGCAATATGACCTATTGGTTGCATGGCTATAGCGCGCATATTCCCCCATACAAAACCCAAGAAAAAAAATAAGGATGCCAAGAAGAATAATAAAATTGGCAAACATGGGTTAGGCTTTCCAAAAAATAATACCGCATATGTAAGGGCTACCAAAGTGAAAAGCACAAGTGCATATAAGGCTAATTTTCGCATTCCAAAACGCACTACGAGTGTACCGTTGAGAAAAGTGGATAACCCGATGGAAAGCGCCAAGCCTGCAAAAATATAGGGAAACGAATCCTTTAAATTATATTGGTCCTCAAAAATTTGCTGTGCAGAACTCAGATACACCAAAAAAGAGCCGGTAATAAATCCTGAAACCATGGTACACGCCACCGTTTCGGTATATTTAAATATCTCTTTGGTTCCCTTTATGAAAATGGACAGAGAAAAAGGAACTTTATACTCCGGCTTCAATGTTTCTATCTGTCGCTTCCAAAACCAAATCCCCACCACCAGAGCAAAAAAGAGCTGCATATAAAATATGGCCTCCCATCCCATAGTTTCTAAAATAACCTTGCCAATAGCTGGAGCAACAACAGGAATTAAAATAAAAAAGGCAGTAACAAAAGACATGATTTTGGCCATGTAATCACCTGTATAGGTGTCTCGTATAATAGAAATACTGACTGTTCTGGGTGCAGAAAGTCCTATCCCTTGTAAAATCCTACCTACCACCATCCATTCAAGAGAAGGAGCTAAAACACATAGAATACTCGCGAAAGCGAAAAGGACAAACCCGATATATACCACAGGTTTTCTACCATAACTATCAGACAGTGGACCAAAGAAAAGCTGTCCAAAACCCAAGCCTAAAAAAATCATAACGATTAATAGTTGATTATCGGTAGGGTCCAAACTATTAATACTAATACCTATTTCTGCTATGGCTGGCAATAGTGCATCTATAGCTAAAGCTACAATAGACATCAGAGATGCCATAAGGGCTATGAATTCAAAATTAGGTTTTACCTGCTCGTTTTGCATAAATGCAAAAGTACTTCTAATTACGACCCTAGTAGACTATTGAAAGTTGATTTTTAAGTTTCCTCGAAAATTGATATTCAAATATGTATTTTTGACCCAAATTTGAGAAATATGCTTATTATTGGAATCGCTGGTGGCACGGGATGTGGAAAAACCACGGTGGTGAACCAAATTATAAACGAACTACCAAATGAAAAGGTGGGCGTGATTTCACAGGATTCCTATTACAATGATCTTTCGCACCTGACCTTGGAGGAACGTAGAAAAATAAATTTTGACCACCCCAACTCCATTGATTTTAAATTACTGGAAAGTCATTTAACAGCTTTAAAATTGGGAGAATCCATAGAGCAACCGGTCTATTCCTTTTTAGAATGCAACCGAACGGGGAAAACAGTGCCTACACATCCTACCAAAGTGATGATTGTAGAAGGCATATTGATTATGACGAATCCGGAAATAAGAAAAATGTTCGATATTAAAATATTTGTACATGCCGATACGGACGAGCGACTCATTAGAAGATTAAAACGCGACGTAAACGAACGTGGTTGGAACTTGGACGAAACCTTAGAAAAATACCAAACCGTAATAAAACCTATGCACGACCAGTTCATAGAGCCTACTAAAGAATATGCAGACATTATTATCCCCAACAACAAATACAACACAGTTGCCGTTGACATAGTACGAAGTATCATCAACGAACGATTATCAAAAACCTAATGGGACTCAAAACACTCCGAAAGCAAAAATGGTTCAAAATCATGACGAATATGTACGTTATGGTATTGACTGCATTTTTAATATGGATGATTTTTTTTGACACCAACTCGCTGCTTATTCACCAAGAGCTTAAAAAGGAAATAAAAAAGTTGGAAAAAACTCAAGATTTTTTAACAAAAGAGATTTCAAAGGACAAAAAGATAATAGAAAAACTTTCCAGCAAAGAAGAGTTAGAAAAGTTCGCAAGGGAAGAATATTATCTCAAAAAAAAGAACGAAGAAATCTATCTTATAGAATATGAGGATAGTTTAAAGGTCGAAGAGTAATAAAGGGCTTTACACCATTGCGTAGCCAAACTGATAGGATGTCAAAGAATGCAAAGCAACTAGAGTAATACATTAGCCTTTAAAAGTTTAACCTCATTTTGGTGAAAACCAATTGGATATTCACTTAGTGTTAACAAAATCCTTTCATTAGCGCCATAAATAATTGTATTTTTACGTCCTAACTTATGACGTTTATGGGCAAGATAATTGCTATTGCAAATCAAAAGGGTGGCGTAGGAAAAACGACCACGTCAGTGAACTTAGCGGCCGCGCTTGGTGTGCTAGAACAAAAGGTTCTCTTGATAGATGCAGACCCCCAAGCAAATGCCACATCTGGCCTAGGAATTAATGTGGACGATATTGAAATTGGAAGCTACCAGCTGTTGGAGCATAGCAAAACAGCAAAGGAAGCCATCATCTCTACGTCGTCACCAAACGTTGACCTTATTCCGGCACATATAGATCTTGTAGCTATAGAAATAGAACTGGTAGACAAAGACGAGCGGGAGTACATGATGAAGAAGGCCATTACAGAGCTTAAAAAAGATTACGATTTTATTTTAATAGATTGTGCTCCTTCCTTGGGTTTAATTACTTTAAATGCACTTACAGCGGCAGACTCGGTAATCATTCCTATCCAATGTGAATATTTCGCACTGGAAGGATTGGGTAAATTATTGAATACCATTAAAAGCATACAGCGAATACATAATGCTGATTTGGATATTGAGGGTATGCTATTGACCATGTATGATTCTAGGTTACGATTGTCCAACCAAGTGGTAGAAGAAGTGAAAAAGCACTTTGGAGACATGGTTTTCGATACCATTATCCAACGTAACGTTAGGCTTAGCGAAGCCCCAAGCTATGGGGAGAGCATTATAAAGTATGATGCCTCCAGCAAGGGAGCCACTAACTACCTAAACTTAGCTAGCGAGGTAGTCAAGAAAAATAAGCAGACAGTTTAAAATGGCAAAAGCAGTTAAAAAACAAGCACTAGGAAGAGGTCTATCGGCATTGCTGAAAGATCCAGAAAACGATATTAAATCGGCATCGGATAAAAATGCCGATAAAGTTGTTGGTCATATTATTGAACTTGATTTAGAATTTATTGAGGTGAACCCTTTTCAACCAAGGTCTAATTTCAATGATGAATCTTTACAAGAATTAGCTACTTCCATTCGAGAATTAGGCGTCATACAACCTATCACAGTACGGAAATTAGGTTTTAACAACTACCAACTTGTATCTGGGGAAAGACGTTTTAGAGCTTCTAAGTTATTGAACCTCGAAACCATACCTGCCTACATTCGTATTGCCAACGACCAAGAGTCCTTGGAAATGGCCCTTGTAGAAAACATACAGCGGCAGGACTTAGACCCTATTGAAATAGCCCTTTCCTATCAACGATTGATAGACGAAATAAACCTCACACAAGAAAAGTTAAGCGAACGGGTAGGTAAAAAGAGATCTACGATTGCTAATTATATGCGGTTATTAAAACTAGATCCTATCATCCAAACTGGCATGCGAGATGGTTTCCTAAGTATGGGACATGGCAGAGCTTTGGTCAATATTGAAAACAGGGAAGACCAAATTACATTGTACGAGAAAATTGTAGGACAACGGCTGTCTGTTAGGGAAACCGAAAATGCAGTAAAAGCTTTTAAGGAGGCTACAGAAGGTAAACCTGCAAAAAATAAAGTAAAGGAAACACCAGAATTCATAAATGATGGTACCCAAGAATTAGTAGCACGTTTATCCGTAAAGGTGGCTATAAGTACTACCGGAAAATCCAAAGGAAAAATTACGATTCCGTTTCATTCCGAAGAAGAATTTAAGCGAATAAAAAAGCTCATAACCGGTGCATAAACTCCACAGCCTTTTGTTTGTCTGCTTATTTTCTTTAATCCTAGGTCAGGCACAAGAGAACAGTGAACCTGGCACCCAAGAGGTAGACAGCACGGTAACCAATACCTTAACGCGCGAAAATTTAGTAATCCTAGACTCTTTAATTGCTACCAAGAAAGCCATAAACCCTTTGGCACCAAGTAAAGCTGCTTTCTTCTCCACCTTGCTTCCTGGCCTAGGACAGATTTACAACAAAAAATATTGGAAGGCCCCTATTGTTTGGGGAGCATTGGGTGGAAGTGTTTATATGTACGCCTTGAAAAATGATACCTATCAAAGATTCAGAACGGCTTTCAAACGAAGACAGGCCGGTTTTACAGACGACGAATTTTTCGATTTAAACGGGGACAATGAGCTTGGGCAAGCTCCTGATTTTGATGCTGGTGATTTAGAAAACCAACAAGAACGTTTTCAAGAGGAAAGAGACTTATGGCTTGTTGCCACCATCGCTATTTATGCGTTAAACATTGTAGACGCTAATGTAACAGCTCACTTGAAGCAATTTAATATTGATGATAATCTAAGTTTTGATTTTCAACCCTATTTAGACCTAAATCCAGTTTCCAATAGCGCCAACTACGGAATGGCGTTAACCATTAAATTTTAAATATGAAGATAGCGCTGTTCGGCTACGGAAAAATGGGGCAGATGATTGAGCGCATTGCGCTGGACAGAAACCATCAAATCATTGCCAAAATTGATATAAACACAGAAGAAATAGATTTTAAGAATATAGATGTAGCCATTGATTTTAGCAGACCCGAAGCCGCCTTTGGAAATATTTCTAAATGTATTGAAAACAACACGCCGGTTATTTCCGGAACTACAGGATGGTTAGATAAGCATGACGACGCAATAACACTGTGCGAACAAAAAAATGGTGCTTTTATATATGCCTCCAACTTTAGTTTGGGCGTGAATATATTTTTTGAACTCAATACACACCTGGCCAAAATGATGCAGCATTTAGAGCAGTACAACGTTGCTATCGAAGAAATACATCACACCCAGAAATTAGATGCTCCGAGCGGCACGGCCATAACACTAGCTGATGGGATTACTGAAAACTCAGCATACAAAGGGTGGGTATTAGATAAAAAAGAAGCAGGATACGTCCCTATTACATCAAAACGCATTGGAACTACACCTGGTACGCACACCACTAGATACACCAGTCATGTAGACGATATAACGATACAGCATACCGCCCACAACAGAGAAGGGTTCGCCGAAGGTGCAATCATTGCAGCAGAATGGATTATTGGTAAAACAGGTTTTTTTACCATGCGAGATGTGTTAAACCTTGGTTAAAAAAAGTAACAATTTTCATCGAACAGTACTAATGACGCATAGTTCGTATTAACGATATAAAACGTAAACGTCATCCACTTAATTAATAAATAACAACATTATGAACGGTACACAATGGATTCTTTTTATACTCCTGGTACAGGTCGTCCATTTTTTAGGAACATGGAAGTTATATGTAAAAGCAGGTAGAAAAGCATGGGAAGCTGCTATCCCAATTTACAACGCAGTAGTTTTAATGCAAATCATCAATAGGCCTAAATGGTGGGTAATCTTGTTGTTTATTCCGATTATCAATTTACTCATGTTCCCTGTACTTTGGGTAGAGACTATTCGTAGTTACCGCAGAAACACAACCTTGGAATCTTGGTTGGTGATTTTCACCTTGGGCTTTTATATCTACTACGTTAATTATGCCCTCGATGTAAAATATATAGAAGATAGAAGCCTTCAACCCAAGACCGCTATGGGAGAATGGGTAAGCTCTATTGTTTTTGCTGTAGTTGCAGCCACCTTGGTGCATACTTATTTTATTCAACCCTATGTAATCCCAACAGGGTCCTTAGAACGCACCCTTAGAGTGGGTGATTTTCTTTTCGTTAGTAAATTCCA
>JBLHNI010000085.1:0-10984 GCA_047650615.1 Maribacter sp. | reverse complement strand
ATATACGGAGTTGCACAAGAATCAGCTACGTTTGTTTTGATACCCCGATGGCTCTGCCTCGGGGTAGTTCATTTTAAACGAATTCAGGAGAGTACTACACAACAATATCATTTTGAACATGACGCACCCCAATAGCCTTGTAAACTGCTTTTTCTCCTAGTTCGCGTTCCTTATTGGAATGTACTTTACCTTTGGGTTGTACGATATCGCCATCTACCTGCACCCGTATGCCTTTGGCTTCCAGATTTGCGGAACGTTTTAGGGCCTTGATAATTTGCTCCTCAATATTAGCTGCCTTCCCCCTCAGGAACTATTTCTATTTTATTAACGATTTCCTTATCGGCTCTCCTGAGGTCATCACCGTATTTGACTTTAATATCCTCAGCAATCGCTTTGACCCCAATCACACGTTTTGAAACCGTATTGGTCAAGCCTTTTTTGTAAAATACGTTGACTACACCGCTCAGGGTTACGATACCAGCCTCAACAGTGACCCCTATTTGGGTCTCGTCAATGTTGGGTTCAAATACGAGTTCATCTAAAAAAATCCTGTTTAATCTATCCATCTGATTTCATCGCATTATTATTTTATTCGCTTTAAAAGTACCTGTATTACTTAGCTTACAAAATGATAAACGTCAGTCTCGGTTATATTTCAATATTCTGTATTTGTTCCTTTTAATAGTCTCCTTACTGATTTATATCATTTTGTACTTCAAGACAAGTTTGCATTTTTGGGATGTACTAAAAACCTTATTATGAAAGACACTATTGATTACGGCAAACAACGACGAGAGTTTCATGTGTTCGTTGAAAGGATATATTACGATTTGGCACGTTTTAAAAAGGAAGAGAATACTAAAGCGTTCAACGCACTGCTATTAAAAGCGATGCCCCAAGTAAAGCGGTATATTCAAAAAAGCTTGAATGCCGCCCTAACCGATAAGAAAATTGATATAGGAAGATATAAAGCTGATGATTTTGTAGATCAATTATTTATTGCAGCCTATGATTATTTTGACAAGATTGCCAACAAAGAAGATTTACACCTTTGGCTATTCAAAAAGGCAGACGAATTATTGGAAGATACTCTTGTAGAAGAGCAATTCGATAGCTTATTTTTTGATAATATCGATACCTATTCCAAACCGGAATGGGATGCCATGGAAGAAGAATACAGTGCCGACGGCGGTGGTGATTTAGTCATGTTGGAAGAGTTTGATGATATTTCATACCCGAAGAAGGATTATATACTGAACCATGTTTTTGTAGAAGATGACACCAAGGAATTTATAGCCCAATTGGATCGTGATTTGGGCGCAGAAAATATAAGAAAGCATACCAATATGGTACTATTTAATCTACCTAAACCAATGCGCACCGTCTTTGAGCTTTTTAATGAACACCATTTTGACGCAAAGGAAATCGCCAAAATACAGAATCGGACGATTGAGGAAGTAGAAACCCTTTTAGAGACTGCCCGAAAAAGCCTGCAAGTCAGTTTTTTTAAGCGATATAAAGCATAAACAGAAAAATAGTTCACTATTAAAACAACAACTTCAAATCCATAAACCGTGTTATTATTGGGAGCAGGCCTTAATGTACTAGACCAAGAACGTAGGGAATGGCAAGAGACTATTGCCTTCAGGAAAGACGAAACAAAATTTTTCACCGATTTGCTTCGGAGAAAAGAAACAAAAGAATCTGAGTATGAACGATTATTGTCACGTTTAATACAAGGAGAAAAGGGACTATCCGATGGAAAATACCGCGAAAAACACCGCAAACTAGGCGAACGAATAGCCCTGTTTACCAACGATTTTCGGGAATTTAAAAAAATGTTCTTTGGGTATGCAAAGAAGCTTTAAGAGGTAAAGTTTTAAACAAACTACGAATCTAAAAATCATGGTTATAGAAATTACAATTTTCAAGAAGGAATATAATTCGGCAGATAGTATCGCCCACTTTATGGATTTCTATTATAGTCTCAGCTTGAAATACTTAGCTAGCGATTTACTAGAACAAGGTCTTTCACCTAAACAGATTACGGATGCGGTAGTAAAGGCCATTAATGTAGGTAAAGCCTCGGGGTTGGAATTAAACAAACATTTTAGGCCTGTTTTTAGTGCAATCGATAAGGAAATTATTAGGGATTGCAAGTTGTCTCATTTCGCTTATGGTTTGGTCCTCATGAACGCCGATGTAGCAATGCAAGTAGTAGGGAATTTTCAGGTAAGCGTACTAAATCAATATTTAATTGATACGTAATCGATTTTAAGTATCAATTTCCAAGCCTACCGTTAATAATATGAAACAATCTTGTCTGAATAACGATTATTCGCTTTCGTTTTTAGTATTAAGTTTAGACTGATGTAGGTCACCAAAAACGCTTTTTAAGACTCCCTTTTCTTTCCAGTAATCTCATCGATTTTAATCCTGAACACCAATGGTGTTTTTTCCTTTTCTATCTTGGCAGAAAATTCACTTATGAATTGGACTTTTTTTTCAGGTGCCCGATTAATGATGTTTTTTATACCCTCTGAATACTTGCGTAGCACGTATTTTGCTTCAATGCTCGAAAGTTCTTCAAAAGTACCATACACCAATACCGATTGCCAATTATTCACAGAGCTAATCTCATCAACGCATAGAGAAACTAATGGGTTTTTACGCATAGCATCTATCTTATGACCTTCGGACGAGTAGCTGGTAATCGTATGGGTAGCTTCATCATAATAATAAGTTATGGGTACAACATGCGGATATGAACCAGAGATATATCCCAAATGCCCTATGTATTTGTTAGTCAATAATTTAAAACATTCTGCTTGATTTAAATTTCTTCTCATAACCTGTTTTGTATTTATATCAAAACTAAATGAAGTCGTTATGAAGGCATATGATATTGGTCAGTTGTGATTTTTTATCCTAAAAGGATAGGACTATGACTTTGCTCATAGTCTTAAAGCGCGATTTCCTGTTATTTTGTGCATACATAATTTATATAACTATGCGTTTTTTTTTGATTACTACAGCTGTGTTGCTCATCTCTTCTTGTGGTGAGAAACAGGAAAAAATTCTTCCACAAAAAACACGGTTAACAGAATCGGTGTATGCATCAGCTACCGTTCAGCCAGACAGCCTGTATCAAGTATATGCGGCAGTAGGAGGAATACTAGACCGTAATTTAGTAGAAGAAGGGGATGTGGTACAACGGGGAATGCCATTACTGCAAATAATAAACAACGCACCAAAGCTAAATACCGAGAATGCGAAACTTACGCTGCAGCTGGCGCGTGAAAATTATAGTGGAAGTTCTGCCGTACTAAAGGCGTTGGAAGATGAGATACAATCGGCTGATTTGAACTTGCAAAATGATTCTATTAATTTTTTTCGGCAGAGTCGACTATGGGAAGAGCAGATAGGTTCCAAGTTGGAATTCGATAACCGAAAATTGACTTATGAACTTTCCAGAAATAAATTGAACCTTATAAAAAGTAGCTATGCACGTACAAAAAATGAACTGCAGACGCAAGTGCAGCAGGCTCGTAATAACTATGAATCCTCCCAAATTAACACGAAAGATTTTACTGTATCCAGCAATATAAAAGGGAAGGTCTATGCACTTTTAAAAGAACCGGGTGAAATCGTTACTACGATGCAACCTCTTGCAGCGGTAGGAAGCGCTTCAATTTTTGTAATTAAAATGCTTGTAGATGAAGTAGATATCATAAAACTTGTAGTTGGACAGAAAGCTTTGATTACTTTGGATGCTTATCCTTCAGAAGTTTTTATGGCCAAGGTCACTAAAATCTACCCTAGGAAGGACGAACGTTCACAAACCTTTACTGTGGAGGCTAGTTTTACAGATCCTCCAAAAACGTTGTACCCTGGTTTGGCTGGGGAAGGAAATATTGTTATTGCAGAAAAGGAAAACGCCCTGACCATTCCCAAGACCTACTTATTAGAAGGCACGAAAGTCCAGACTGCAGATGGCATTATGGAGGTTGTATTAGGCCTTAAAAATTTAAATCTGGTAGAAATACTAGAGGGTATTGACGAGCATACGGAACTTCTAAAACCCAAACAATGATTAATTGGAAGGCTATTCTGAACATTGCCAAGACGCATCTAGTGACCAAGTTAAAGAGCACAGTGACCGCAGCTTTGGGCGTGACTTTTGGCATTGCAGCTTATATAACACTAGTCAGTTTTATGACGGGCCTGAACGAAATGTTGGATAGTCTTATTTTGAATCAAACGCCACACATACATCTCTACAACGAAATTGAGCCAAGCGTGAAACAACCGGTTTCTTTATATGATGAATTTAAAAAATCGGTCAATATAGTGCACTCTATAAAACCAAAGCAGAGCCAGAAGAAAATACATAATGCGTTGCCCATCTTAAGTTATTTAAAAAAAGATAAAAAAGTGAAAGGCGCCACGCCGCAGCTTCGAGCACAGATTTTTTACCTATCAGGTTCCATTGAACTGGGTGGAAATCTTGTTGGGGTTGATATTATGGAGGAAACCAAACTTTCCAACATGCGTGATTATATCATTGGAGGAAGTCCTGAAGCACTTAAAAATAGTGAAAACGGTATACTTTTGGGTTCTGGGCTAGCCGTAAAAATGTCCTTAAAGGTCGGCGATAGGGTTCAGATAAGTACTGTTCGAGGCGACATTTTTCCTTTAAAAATAGTGGGTATTTATCAAAGTGGTATTGCCGATATTGATAATATCCAAAGTTTTGCAAATCTAAAGACCGTTCAGCGTATTTTGGGCGAGGCACAGAATTATATTACGGACATCAATATAAAACTTTTTGATATTGAAAAAGCTCCGGCCATGGCCCTAAACCTAAGTAGGCAATTCAAGGTTACGGCCACGGATATAAATCAGGCCAATGCTCAATTCGAGACAGGTTCCAACATTCGAAACCTTATCACCTATGCAGTATCGATTACCTTATTAATAGTAGCTGGGTTCGGAATTTATAATATTCTAAATATGCTCATTTACGAGAAGATGAAAGATATTGCTATTCTTAAAGCTACTGGATTTTCGGGCCAGGACGTACAACTAATTTTCATGAGTCAGGCAATGATTATTGGTGCTGTTGGAGGTGTTTTCGGGTTGCTTTTTGGCTATGGACTTTCAAGACTCATAGACAATGTTCCTTTTGAGACGGAAGCCATGCCAACAATCACTACCTATCCTATTGATTATAATATATCTTATTACGCTATTGGCATTACGTTTGCGTTACTGTCCACTTTTATTGCTGGTTGGTTGCCCTCTAACAAGGCAAAGCGAATTGATCCTGTTCGTATTATACGAGGAACTTAAAGATTGGATATGGAACTTGTTTTAGAAACTAAGAATATCAACAAACACTTTCATAAGCCTAAGGATTTTCATGTCCTTAAGGATATTTCGTTTGGAATCAAAAAAGGAGAATTTGCTTCTATTATGGGGAAATCGGGTTCGGGAAAATCTACCTTGCTCTATATCCTTTCTACAATGGATACCTACTATACAGGCGACCTGTATTTGGATAACCAATTGATAACGGGAAAGCCCCAACAAGAACTTTCCCGTATCCGTAACGAGCGTATTGGGTTTGTGTTTCAGTTCCATTATTTATTATCGGAATTTAGCGTTTTAGAAAATGTAATGTTACCTGCGAAGAAACTAGCGAGGAAGACCCATGTCGAAATTGAACACGATGCAATGGAAAAGCTAAAAATGCTTCATATTGCCCATTTGGCTAAACAAAGGGCTTCACGTATTTCCGGAGGCGAAAAACAGCGTGTGGCGATTGCCAGAGCCTTAATCAATAATCCTTCAATTCTTATGGGTGATGAACCCACTGGGAATTTGGATAGCCACAATTCGGAAAACGTCTTTACTATTTTCAAACGCCTTAAAGAGGAGGAAGGATTGTCACTATTAGTAGTTACGCACGATGCTGATTTTGCCAAACGTACAGATAGAATTATTCAGATGGAAGATGGGAGGATTATTCCCTAATCCTAGAACCAAATACACGAATACACTTCTGAATTTCTTCCCTCGCTTTTTCCTCGGAAAAACCTAGACCAATAGCATATCTAAGGATTAAATGTTTCTCTGCGGTATCAATTTCATTGTCGGCATAAATAATCCTAAAGAGGTCCTTAATCCGTTCGAGTCTAGTTTCTAGGTCGTAGGGAGGCATTAAACCGGAAGCGTCAGGATTTTTTAGGATTTTTTTGTATTTTTCCTCCGAAATATGTAGTTTAAATGCCAAACGCTTTAAAACAATTTCCTCTTCGGAATTTATAGCTTTGTCTACCGCTGCCAAGTTGACAATGGCAGCAAAATGGGCAATATTGCTTTGATGTTCTCCTGAATCGTATAAATCGGCTATGGACATTTTTTAAAGTTTTAATTGTTCTACTTGACTTTGTTTGAAATTAAGTTTTGATAGGTCTAGACTAACAGTTTGGCATCTAACTAATGCACTCCCCATAATCATCTTCATCTGCTTTATCAGCTGAAGTGTTCTACTACGCTATCTGGCAAGTAGTAATTATGGGTCTTTGATTTTATAGCTAAAATAGACCAGTAACTTATCAGTAAAAATGATGAATGTCAGTTTTACCATTTTAGGAACATCTTTATTATACTATCTAGCTACAATTTGATTCCATAATTTCAGTGTAAAAACGTGCTGTTTTAGCGAGATTAATATTACGTACTTTCCATTATACGTTAATCCATATTTGATTGAATACTAAATGATATTGGTCCAAATAGTTCCCATTTATATTGCATGCCAAAATGTTTCTCAAATTAGAGGTGGAAGAATAGATTTTAACAATGGAAATTAAAGTCCGCCTAAGTTAAAACTAAGCAAGGGCACACCAATACGCTGTACCATTTTCTTTACCTTATCTCTTTGAACGTGTGTTTGATAAAAGGTACTTTCTTTTCTTTCCAGCATAGCCAACATATCGGCTTCGAAATCTTTCAAATACCAAACTAATTCATCAAATACTGTATCGGAGAAAATAAGATCAAAATCCATTTTGATGTAATCTACTTTTTCCTGTAACATTTCTTTGAACCATTCCATTTGCTCTTCTCCTGCATACTCTTGTTGTGTAGCAATATGAACTACCCTGATTTCAGCATCAAATTTTTTAGCGATTTTAACCAAGCTATTAATGGCGAAAATATCGGCCTGCTCAAAATCGGTCGCATAGAGTATTTTTTTAAGTGATGTCAATTCGGATTCTGCAGGTACCGCCAATACAGGGCAAGATGATTTTTGTATGAGCACCTTTGGTGTACTTCCTAAAAAGAATTCCTTAATTTGGCTGGCTCCCTTGGCACCTACTACAATCAAATCTGCATTAAGCTTAAAGGCCTTTTCCAAGATTCCATCTGGCACCGAATCATCTTCGTTAACTACAAAATGTATCTCTGAATTCTCCCAAGAAGCCCCAAGATGTTTTGCGCAAAATGTCTTTAGCTTTGCCTAGTTTTCAACGAATTGTCTTTTTTCCTTTTTCATATAGCTAATGGAAACAGAGCTTGCTAAGGAAATTGGAATATCAAAAACGTGCATTACAATCAATTTGGCACCGAATTTCTCTGCCAATGTATTTGCCAATAGCAACGCGGTCACGGAGTTCTGGGAATAGTCGGTAGCGTATAGAATAGTCTTCATTTTTCAATTTTCGATTTGCTGTAATAAAATTATGGATATGCCCTTTAGATTAATATGACGAATGTCATACAATGTATTAATGTAGTCATTTGGCCTTGACCAAAATACCATCGTATTAGTTATCATTCAAACTGATACTTATTAAACATGAGTAAAGCACCTATTTATTATGAGCATAAACTATCAATTCAATGCTTTCACGATTTATTACGCAATTGTTCTAAGTATATCAAGGTTTTTCTTTAGTTGACTTTTTTTGTTCTTTTTCCATCTTTTTAAAATAGCCTCGGGTCAAAAAATTATGCTTTAATGCTTCCATATTTTCATTGAAGCGTTCCGTGCCCTCTTCAATGTTCCGCATGGTCCTATCCAATTGATTCACTAAAACGGTATCTTTAGAAAGGTAGTTTATAGCACCATCCCCTTCTTTTATGTCTTCCATAATCTTATGCAGGTCTTGGGTAATTATTTCTATTTCAATAGAGGATGTTTCTAGGTTTTGAATGATGTTTTTCATCCTTCCCCCAGAAATAGTATCACTGAGTAGTACCCCTGCAGCACTTTCCTCAAAATTGATATGCTTTACTATTTTATTTAATTCAGACATAGTGGCATTTGCATTGTTGCTCGTGTACTTGAGATTGGCAATAGTTTCCTGAACGTCGTTTGCCATGTTGGTGTCATTGAGTAATCTACCCAATGTTCCCTTACTCTGGTTTAATGCTCGGGTAACTTTCAAGAGGTCTGCAGTCAACAATGCGGCATTTTCATTGGTTGTGTTCAACGTGTTCATCATGTCTTGGGTGGCTACTTTACTATACGATTGCAATTCCTCTCCTGGTTGTATTAATTGCGTAGTGCCTTCCCCTGGAACGATATTAATCAACATACTACCTACTAACCCATCTGATCCAATAGTGGCAAGGGCATTTTTTCTGATATGCTTTTGCATTTTTTCTTCAATAATCATATGTACTCGAATCGTCGTATCATTGACCATTTCTATTTTATTGACGGTACCCACATTTATCCCGGAGAAACGAACGTTATTTCCATTTTGGAGTCCGCTTGCGTTCTTGAATGTTGCCGTAATATCAAAGGTTTTTCCGAACATATTTTGCCGGTTGCCGACGAGATAGGCGGCCAGAAGGAACAGTGCGGTGCCTATGACTACAAAAATGCCCAATCTTAGATTTTCAAATGTTGTCTTTGCCATGGTATTATTTTTTAAAAAATACCTCTACTTTTGAGTCTGCGGATGTAGATAATTCGGCGTAGGTGCCTTGGGCGTAGTTGATGCCATCTACTAATAGAATCATCCGTTCCGAGATTACCCTTGCACAATCCACATCGTGGGTAATGATTAAGGAAGAGGTATTGTATTTTTTTTGAATGCTTCGCATCAGTTCAATGATTTCTTTGGCGGTAATGGGATCTAAACCACTTGTGGGTTCATCATACAAAATAATTTTGGGTTTCAATATCAATGTACGTGCCAATGCAATCCGCCTTTGCATCCCGCCGGAGAGCTCTGAGGGCATCAAATTTATCGTGTGCGAGAGCCCTACATTTTCGAGTGCTTCTAGTACAAGGGGTGTTGTATCTTGAATAACACCCATTCTTTTTTTGTGCCTTCGCATGGGGAATTCAAGATTCTCACGTACGGTCATGGAATCGTATAAGGCGCTTCCTTGAAAAAGAAATCCGATATCTGAACGTAATTCATCCAAGGTATGACGATTTAAGGTCGATATTTCTTTTCCCATAACCTCGATGTATCCGCTATCAGGAGCCATCAAACCAACCAAACATTTAATCATTACAGATTTTCCTGAGCCAGATTTGCCCATGACAACGACATTTTCCCCTTCATACAGTTCCATATCAAATCCGTTCAGGACATGATTATCGCCAAAGGTTTTGTGCACATCACGAATACGGATGACCGCCTTTCTTTCTTCTGTAGAAACAGATTCAGATGGAGAAGTCTTGTTCTTATATGTAGTGGGTTCGTTTGTCATAATTCATAAAAGATATCGGAAACAAAAACAGCGATAAAATCTACCACAAAAACCAATAGCGAGGCCATAACCACCGCTGTATTTGCAGCTATACCAACACCTGCTGTTCCTTTTTTACTATAATAGCCCTTAAAGCAGCCCACCAAGCCTATGACAAATCCTAAAAAAAACGACTTTACCGTAGCCGGTATAATATCACCAAAACTCAAGGCATCAAAAACAATATTAAAATAGAGTTGAAAAGACACATCGCCTTTCAAATTCTCTACCAATGCCGAACCGTATAAGGCAATTAAATCACCAAAAACAACCAACAACGGAAGCATCAGTGTTGTTGCAAGAATACGGGTTACGACCAAATATTTAAAGGGATTGGTACCGGAAACCTCCATCGCGTCAATTTGTTCGGTCACACGCATAGAGCCTAGTTCAGCCCCTATTCCGGAGGCAATACGCCCCGCACAAATGAGAGCGGTAATCACAGGGCCAATTTCCCTGACTATGGAAATACCTGTCATATTGGGCATCCAAGAAACTGCACCGAATTCAATAAGGGTAGGTCTAGATTGTAAGGTCATGACTAGCCCTATAATGAAACCCGTTACCCCAACAAGCACCAAGGAACGATTACCCATTTGGTAACACTGTCGTAATAATTCCCTGAACTCGAAAGGTGGTGTAAAAACTTCTTTAAAAAACCGACCTGCGAAATAAGAGAGTTCCCCAATCTGTACAAAAAACTGTTTGATACGGTCTACTAATTTCGATTTTATCAGTTTAGCAACGGATATTTCGGACATATTCAAATATAAATCAGACAGGCTTCTCAACAAATGACCTTTATCATACTAAACTGATGCGTGTATTATAGTTCATCATGTATCCTTAGTTTTAAAATAAGGATCGGTTATGCTTTGAAGGACTATGATAAAGGCTTGTTGGTTTCCTCCTAAAAGATACTTTTGGATATGAAAACTAGTAATCTTGGGCTCTTCTTTGTTTTTTACTTAGTGGTATGAAGCGCTTCGCAAATTTGTGCGTTCTCTCCGATAAGAATTGGATTGGTACAAAAAGCAAGACCGTTGCACGGTAAAATCTGTTTAAAATAGCTTTATGTTTTATTGCAAACAGTTGTTATTTAAGGCATTATGTATTACTTTAAAGGTATGAAATTACAGAAACAGCCCACATTAGCAGATACAATTTGTGATTTGCGAACAAGAAAGATAAAAAGAACATTTTT
>JBLHNI010000084.1:0-11033 GCA_047650615.1 Maribacter sp. | reverse complement strand
ATACAGAAATTGGAAAAGTGCCACCCAATCAAATCTATAATGCTAAAAAAGTGGCATCATAATAAATTAAAAAATACCTTTAAGCTGTCTTACAGATGGGGAGTAGTGTAATTGAAGCTTGGTTTATTTAGCGTTACAAACCATGTGTTTACGGAGCTCTGCGTTGCTGCGCTGGCAAGAAAACCAAAAATAAGGCAGGTGAAAACGCAAATAGCAATATAGGTAAGTTTTCTTTTCAAACTGTGGCAGATTTTTCCTAAAATAAGGATTTATTTTTATACGATCGGGTAAAAACTATCTTTGCACAAAGTAGTGTGTACATGACTGAAAAAGATTTTATTCCTTCCCCATATTCCCGTGTAAAACCAGAAGGTAAAGTGGGTTGCAAATCTCCTAGTAATATTGCCTTGGTCAAGTACTGGGGAAAGAAAGAAAATCAGATTCCGGCGAATCCTTCTATCAGCTTTACTTTGGATGCATGTGCCACCACTACCTTTGTTTCGTTTGAGAAGTTATTAAAACCCGCTTCTAGCTTTTCTTTTGATTTGTTTTTTGAGGGCGAGGCCAAACCGGATTTCAGACCTAAGATTGAAACTTTTTTTAAACGGGTAGAACAGTACCTTCCTTTTCTAAGGGATTATCATTTTAAAATAGAAACATCCAACTCTTTTCCACACAGTAGCGGAATTGCGTCCTCAGCCAGTGGTATGTCTGCCTTGGCTCTTTGTTTAATGGCGTTGGAAAGGGAATTGAGTCCTGGTATGAGTGCTGAATTTTTTACAACAAAAGCCTCTTTTTTAGCCCGATTGGGTTCTGGGAGTGCCTGTAGAAGCCTAGAGGGAGATTTGGTGCAATGGGGAGTTCATGAGGATAACTTGGAAAGCTCCAATCTGTATGGTTTGAAATATCCGCATGAAGTGCATTCGATTTTTAAAAAATTTCAGGACACTATTTTGTTGGTCGATAAAGGGGAGAAACAAGTGAGCAGTACCGGGGGTCACGAATTAATGCATGGACATCCCTTCGCCGAGCAGCGTTTTAACCAGGCACACGAGAATCTGTCCCGATTAAAATTCATTTTCAAGGAGGGAAATTTGGATGATTTCATCGAAATAGTGGAAAGCGAGGCCTTGACTCTGCATGCGATGATGATGACTAGCCATCCTTATTTTATATTAATGAAACCTAATACCTTAGAAATTATCAATAGGATATGGGCATTTAGAAAGCGTTCAAAAACCCATGTTTGTTTTACCTTAGATGCAGGAGCTAATGTACATGTGCTTTATCCGGAAAATGAGAAGGATGAAGTGTTTCAATTTATTACCGATGAGTTGATTGCTTTCTGTCAAAACCAGCAGTATATTTGTGATAGAATTGGTTTTGGCGCAAGATTATTGATGAGTAATTAATAATTAAACCGTAAAACAAACGTTTTAAAGCAACCGTAGAACTATATTATTTGTTGTTTTCGATTAAAAAGATAAAATTTACACAATAGATAAGTTATCTTTAATGATAAAGATTTTACAGGATAAAGTCACTTAAGTACCATGAAAGGACCCTTGTTTTATTCTAAGATATTATTATTTGGAGAGTATGGAATCATTAAGGATTCCAAAGGACTGTCCATTCCTTATAACTTTTATAATGGCGCGTTAAAGTCAGACAACAATTCATCTGACATAGCCAAAAACTCAAATGGGAGTTTAGCTTCTTTTGCAGCGTATTTGGAGCAATTATCAAAGGATGAACCTGGGTTAGTCACTTTTGACCAAGAAAGGCTCAAACAGGATGTGTCCAACGGAATGTATTTTGATAGTTCAATTCCTCAAGGCTATGGCGTTGGGAGTAGCGGCGCTTTGGTAGCTGCTATTTATGACAAGTATGCAGATGAGAAGATAACGGTACTTGAAAATTTGACTAGGGAAAAATTATTGGCCTTAAAAGCTATTTTTGGTAAGATGGAGTCTTTCTTTCACGGAAAATCCTCAGGTCTAGATCCTCTAAATAGTTACTTGAGTTTACCTATTTTGATTAATTCACAAGATAATATAGAGTCTGCTAATATTCCTTCGCAGCATACCCAAGGGAGGGGCGCTGTTTTTTTGTTGGATAGCGGTACTACGGGAGAAACTGCTCCTATGGTGCAATTATTTATGGAGAAAATGAAAAACGAAGGTTTTAGGAATATGCTTAAGAATCAATTCATAAAACATACAGATGCGTGTGTAGATGATTTTGTGAATGGAAACGTAACCTCACTCTTTGGAAATCTAAAGCAATTATCCAATGTAGTATTGGATAATTTTAAGCCTATGATTCCCGCTAAGTTTCACGCGCTTTGGAAACAAGGTATTGATACCAACGACTACTATCTGAAACTTTGTGGCTCTGGTGGAGGTGGTTATATTCTTGGTTTTACCGAGGATATAGAAAAGGCGAAAACTGCACTTAAGGACTACCAATTAGAAGTAGTCTATAATTTCTAGCGATACCCAAACCACATGCTTAATAGAAAAAATAAACTCTTGCTGTTAAAAGTATTGAGTCTGTTTTCTGTGGTTCGCGGTTACAACATTCTAGTCATAGTACTCGCCCAATATTTAGCCGCTATTTATATTTTGGCACCTGACTTACCTGTACGTAGCGTAGTGCTTGATATTAACTTTTTTCTTTTGGTGTTTGTCTCGACCCTTGTTATCGCAAGCGGTTACATCATTAATAATTTTTACGATGCCGAAAAAGACCTAATTAATAAACCTGCTAAGAGCATGTTGGATCGCTTGGTAAGTCAACGGTTTAAGTTAAGCGCATATTTTATTCTTAACTTTATAGCAGTCTTCACCGCGAGTTATGTTTCGTTTCGAGCGGTGCTATTTTTCTCTGCCTATATCTTTGGTATTTGGTTGTATTCCCACAAGCTAAAAAAGGTGCCTTTATTAGGAAATTTTGTTTCGGCTATTTTAGCCATTACCCCATTTTTTGTCGTTTTTGTATATTACAAGAATTTTGAAACCGTCATTTATGTCCATGCTGTTTTCCTCTTTTTGTTGATTTTGGCTCGGGAAATGATAAAGGATCTTGAAAATATTCCAGGGGATATGGCGCAAAATTATAAGACGATACCAATTATTTACGGACCAAAGGTTTCTAAAATAGCAATCGGCATCCTAGTGCTACTGACCCTCATACCGTCGCTTTTACTTATTTTTAAATTCGACATTGGATATATGGACTATTTCTTTATTAGTTGTGTAGCCTTACTCTTGCTCTTTTTGGTGCTATTACCTAGAGCTACCACTCGAAAACATTATATCTGGCTGCATAATATTTTGAAGTTTATTATTGTATCCGGTGTTTTTGGGATTCTTTTGATTGATGTAGATTTAGTCTTAAATCGTATTTTATGATGGATAATATCCTTAAAGTAGCCTTGGCGCAGATAGCCCCGGTTTGGTTGAATAAAGAGGCTACCTTGGCCAAAATCGAAAGGACCATTTTAGATGCAGCCAAGGAAAAAGCCGAATTACTAGTTTTTGGCGAGGCCCTTTTGCCAGGCTATCCTTTTTGGTTGGCACTGACCAATGGAGCAAAATGGGATTTACAGGTGAATAAGGAACTCCATGGACATTATGTTAGAAATGCCGTTCAGCTAGAAGCTGGTGAATTGGACAATGTATGTGCTTTGGCACGGCAACACAAAATGGCTATCTATTTGGGCCTAATGGAGCGAGCTAAAGACCGTGGAGGGCATAGTATTTATGCCTCGCTTGTCTATATTGACCAATGTGGTGAAATTAAATCCGTTCATCGAAAACTACAACCTACCTATGATGAACGTCTCACATGGGCACCAGGTGATGGTAACGGACTACGAGTACATGCTTTGAAGCAATTTACAGTAGGCGGACTCAATTGTTGGGAGAATTGGATGCCATTACCTAGAGCCGCGCTTTATGGTCAGGGAGAAAACCTGCATGTAGCAGTATGGCCAGGAAGCGAACATAATACAAAAGATATTACACGATTTATCGCAAGGGAATCTCGGAGTTTTGTTATTTCTGTTTCCGCTTTAATGCGTAAAAATGATTTTCCAAAAGGAACACCACATTTGGAGAAACTTTTGGAAACTACACCAGAAACATTGGCCAATGGAGGGTCCTGTATTGCAGGTCCGGATGGAGAGTGGATACTACCTCCAGTCCTTAACAAAGAAGGCATCATATTCCAAGAATTAGATTTTAATCGCATCTATGAGGAACGACAGAATTTTGACCCTGTTGGACATTATTCGCGGCCAGATGTTACGCAGCTTACCGTAAATAGGGAACGCCAATCTACAGTGCGATTTACCGATGATTAATACGTGGTTATTTCCTCCCCTCAATAGGCATCAACTCATATCCTTGATTGATTCCTTTTTGAATGGCCGGAACTCCTTTTTCCATCCAAACGGGTTTTGCATCGCCCTTTAGATAATAATCAAAGAACTGCGCCATACGGATATTAAAATCCTTGCGATTCTGCATTTTCAGCGGCCAGTGCGGCTCACCATTGTAGTTAAGGAACCAAGAAGGCTTGCCCAAACGGCGCAAGCTTACAAAGAATTCTATGCCTTGGTGCCAAGGCACATGGCCATCTGCATCGTTATGCATGATTAACAATGGGGTATTTATTTTATCAATATTAAAAATGGGGGAGTTCTCTCTATATCTGGTAGGATATTCCCATGGGGTACCACCAATTCTACTTTGGGTATGTTCGTATTGGAACTGTCGGCTCAGGCCTGTCCACCAACGAATACCACCATAAGCACTAATCATGTTGGCTACTGGCGCTCCGGACTCTGCTGCTTTGAAAATATCTGTTTTTGTGACCAGGTAGGCAATTTGATAACCGCCCCAGCTGTGTCCTTGTACGCCAATATTATCCTTGTCCACGAAGCCTTTTTCTACAAGCGAAGTGACACCGGGAATCACACAATTATAAGCACTTTCCCCAGGATAGCCTATGCGGTATTCTATATCTGGATTAAAGATGACATAACCTCTACTAGTGTAAAAACTATAGTTGAGCGAGGAACGTTCTGGCTTTGGTGCTCTATGCCTGTGGATACCATTCGAACTTTTTTCATAAAAGTTGACGAGCATTGGATATTTTTTATTGGGGTCGAAATCTTCGGGCTTTACCAACATCCCAGTAAGTTCTTTTCCATCCAAAGAAATCCAGTTGACCAGTTCTATGCTTCCCCAGTTGTAATCTTCTTGTTGCGGGTTGGCATTGCTTAATTTTAAGCTCTTTTTAAAACCAAGATCAGAAACGCGCAGGTTTGGAAACTCAGCAAAGGATTCACGTGTGTAAATTAAGGCATTGTCCAATAACGCCTTTTGTGGTGTAGAATAGCGATGCGGACTAGATAACAAGGTTTTTGTTTTTCCAGTTTTTGGATTGTACTGGGTATAACCAGCGTCTTTGGTGTCTTCGTTAAAAGTGGTCAACAACCAATTTTCATCCGAAGGAATGTAGCGTAGCTCATCATCTAGGGAAACATAGCGGTAGACCGTTTTGTTTTTTCTTCCGGAAGTCAGTTTAGTGCTTGCTCCCGTTTTGGGGTCAAATTGCCAAATATCGTAGCGGTCGTAAAGGATAAGATAGGCATCGTTTTTTGTCCATCCCGCAGCACCATAAGCTGAGGGAAAATTAGGGGAATCGTTCGTCTCGCTAAAAAACTGTTTCCCCTTGGTCAACGCTTTTACGTTCCCATCAGGGAGCGTGTAACTGATCCAGGTACTATCTGTTGGACTGTACCCATAAGCATACTGTGCCTTGGGACTCAGCTGTACTCTGGGCACTTTAGTCAAGGATAATAAGGTTTCTCCGGAGTTGGTGCTTATCAATTTATAGTCATTATCACGTCTTCCGGTCCATTGACTTTCGAGTTCATAGGGAAGGGTAGTGTTAACCAAAGCATAGATAGCATTACCCTCATCACCCAATTCGGTATTGGGAAAATCACTTGTAGCCAAAGGCACTATTTTATTACTTTTGAGATGTACTGCGGTGCGGTAGGAAGCAATGGAATCATTCTTTAATTGTAATTCCTGTACCGTATATAATCTTGGTTCATCATAGGTCCACACCTCTACATTTACAATTTCGTCTTCTGTAAGGGTCGTGTCTTTTATAATTGGCGGAGTTGCCAGTCCAAAGAATAGTTTGGATTCATCCTTTGAGAACTCGATATCGCCATAGGCAGAAACCAAATAGTCCTCTGGCGCAGTGGAAGGGTCTACTATTTTTTTGGCAGTTTCGTTTCCTTTGTTCCATACATATAGTGCATTAGGTCTAATTTGGATTTTGGTCGTGTCTGTATCTGTAACAAAACCTAAATGGGTTCCGGAATTGCTTAGGCTTAAATTAAAATATTTCGCTTTTTGGGCGCTATGTAATTTTAGGCTGGTTTGGGTTTCCAAATCCATTATATAAACTGCGGAGTCATCCTCTTTAGCTTTTCCAGTGGTGGTATAGGCTATCGATTTCCCTTCTTTTGCAAAAGTGAAGTTGGTTATATAATGTAAGGTATCCTGTTTTCCAGTTTTCAAATTCCGTAGTACTAAATGGTATCCATTTTTTTTGTCTACTTTTTTTAGTTTTTTCTTTTTATCTACTTTACCCTCAAGGGTGTCCTTTTTCTTTTCTTCATCAAGGTAATACGCCACATAGCCAGACCATTTTTCTGGAAGTTGAAAGGATTTTACGTGCGCTATTTTAGTAAGCTCATTTGTACTTAAATTCAAAAACCCCAAGGAATCTTTAGGCATGTCTTCCTTTTTGATCTTTCTGCTTTTCATAGCTCGGACACTGTCTTTCCAAGCGGTAATGGTAAACAGCACAAACTCTGAATTGTAGGTAAAAGCTGCTTTATCAGCTCTTTCATGTTCAAAAATCAGTTTTCCTTTGACATCCTTCACTCTTAACGCGGCATCTTTTTCCCCTTTCTCTAATTCATAAAGGACATAATTCCCGTTTGGAGAAATACAAGGGTTCTGAATGGTATTCCATAGTTCATAGTCGGCATGGTCCAAGACTTTTTTTTGGGCAAAGACGGATGCGGATACGAGTATAAAGAATAGCAAAAATGATTTTTTGATCATGATGGATTTTATATTTCCTTAAATATAGAAAATAATTGAAAAATGGAGGGTGATGGATATCGATTTAAAACCCACAATATTAATTTGATATGGAACGCTTTGCTACCTTTACACCAAATATGAGTACTATGAGCAGGGAAGATTCCAACAGAGGTAAAAAGGTATCGGGAAGACAAGATGGTAATTTTAAGAAGAACAGTTATGCTAGAGGCAACGCTCCTATTAAAAAAAGCACCGCTCCTAAACAAGTCTCGGATCCCAATTCTATCCGTTTGAATAAATATGTGGCCAACTCTGGGGTTTGTTCCCGAAGAGATGCCGATATCTATATAGCTGCCGGTAATATTACGGTTAATGGAAAACCCATTACCGAAATGGGTTACAAAGTAAAGCTTACTGATGAGGTGAAGTTTGACGGTCGCCTATTGAATCCAGTAAAAAAGGAATATGTGGTATTGAACAAACCCAAGGATTTTAGTACGACCATTAGGGATGAAAAGGGTAAAAGACATGTTTCCGGTTTGATATCCAATGCCTCAAAATCGAAATTATTGCCTGTCGATAAGTTAGATAAGGAGGATACTGGATTACTTGTTTTTACAAATGACGGAGACCTTACCAAACGCTTAAAAAGCCCTATTAATGGGCTCCGAAAAATTTACCATTTGGTGCTGGATAGGGATTTAATTTCTGCCGATCTTCAGAAAATAAAAGAAGGTGTAACTGTAGATGAAAAGGTAGTGCGGGTACAAGACATCAGTTATATCGATAATTCACCAAAGCGTGAAGTGGGCGTAGAAATATTTAGTTCACGCACCAAAATATTAGAACGTCTCTTTAAGCAATTGGATTATAAAATCATGAGGTTGGACCGAGTTGTATATGGTGGATTGACCAAAAAAGATTTACCTCGCGGACATTGGCGTTTCTTGACCGAACAAGAAATCATCAATTTCAATATGATAAAGTAGTATTTTTTCAAAAAGTTTTAACCACTAGCGTAGTAATTTCTGGTCATAGGCTTTTCTTGAAAAAAAGATAGTTTGACAGTAGAATAGCTGTGTTATACAATTTTAGTGTGCATTCTATTTCAATAGGAGAATACCTAACCAGTTTTTTTTGAAGTAAAATTTAATCTCTCGCATACCCATCACCAAATAAGTAGCTAACGATAATACCATGGGTATTGCCCAAGGGTGAATCGTTAAAAGTTAGATTATAGCTATAAATAGCCCTCATGTTCTTTAAGAGATACACGCCTGCCAATAGGTTGATGGAGGAATTGGAACGATACCCGGTACCCAACTCGAACTTGTTTTTGTAGCTAAAGGATATGTTTGTATCTATCTGCAAGGGTGCTCCGTTTTCTCGCTTTAACAGTACACTGGGCTTAATCATGATATCCTCAAACCTGTTGGAAAAGAAACGGTATCCCAAATACCCATAAAACGGACTGGATAGGTCTAAGTTTTCATCATTAGAAGCCAGAGCGTCCCCAAGTATATTCGGTGATGAAAGTCCCACATAAAAATTAGCGAGGTTCAATAGGATACCTACGCCAACCGTAGGGATAGTAGCATCTATATTCGCCGCAAAATTAGGGTCGTTCATAATACCGAGTTCCAGAAGGTTATCCTGATATTGTTGTACACCAGGAGATATGGAGAAGGACAATGAATTGGGGGTGTATATTTGCCAATACGGTCTGTTATTTTTGGTATCGAATAAAATTTTATAGGAATAGGTTGCAAACGCGTTGGTAGATGTAGTTACTCCTATTTCGTCCCTAATGAAACCTGCACCGAGGCCTACTTTACCTCGATTGAACGGACTATGGATACTTAATCCAAAACTTCTGGGACTGCCTTCTATATTGTTAAAAAAGCCTGAATTGTTCAAGGAGACCTCTGTACTTGATGCTAGACCTGCATAGGCGGTGTTGATCAAGTAGGGGTTATAGTTGTATTCTCCAAAGGTGGGTGTTTGCTGTGCATTTAGGTTTTGATGACCAAATTGCACAAGTAAGTTCAGCGCTATAAAAGCGATATAAGTTGATATTTGCTTCATTATGTTATCGCTTTATGACCAGGTACCCCTGTTTTTTTTTGAGGTTATGTGCACCAGATACCTGAATGTTAAAGAAATATGTTCCGCTGGGAAGTTCTTTCGCACCCATATTCGTTTTTTTATTGGCCATACCCCTGAATACAATAGAGGCATTGTCGTAGCCCCGCACTTGGAACACCAAATCTCCCCATCTATTATATATCAAAACAGTATTTTCAGGACTGTCTTCAATCCCATCTATAACCCAATAGTCATTTAAACCATCACCGTTTGGTGAAAATCCGTATTGCGTGATGTCAGGTAAAATGGCTGTAGTAAAGCGTTCTTCAGTACATCCAACTGCATTTCCATCTTCGTTATGAGGAGTCACAGTTACAAAGATTTCTGTGTTTTCTGTAAAACCTTGAGTCGGTTGGTAATGTATTGCATCACCTACATCGCCAGAGAAGATTTCCGAACCACCAGAACTTGTTCCTATAGTAATCGAATAACCAGTAGCATTAGGAATGTCGTTCCAAGATATTGTTGTAGAAAGCGGCGCACCGGTTTCATTCGCTAATGGATTACTTAAGGTGGTACAATCTGGAACTTCAATGATTTCTTCGGTCATAAAACTTTCCTCTGTACAACCTGTAGCTTCTCCATCTTCATTATAAGGGATTACCGTAACAAAGAAAATAGTGTTTTCGTCCAATGCTGTCAAAGGAGTATAGTTTAACGTGTTGCCCATATCTCCTGTAAAGACTTCGGTGCCTCTAGAACTTGTTCCAATAGTAAGTCGATATCCTGTAGCTCTGTTTACGGCGTTCCACGAAATAGTGGAGCCAATCAGCACATCCAATGTATCTGCAAGCGGACTGCTTAGGTTCGCGCAATTAGGAAGATTGATGATGTTTTCTGTAGCAAAGCTTTCTTCTGTGCACCCTGTTGCATTTCCATCTGTATTATACGGTATTACCGTAACAAATATTTCTGAATTATCGATGAGGTCTACTATTGGGTCATACGACAAGGTATTCCCTATGTCCCCCGTAAAGATATCCGATGCTCCTGAACTAGTTCCAATAGAAAGTGTATACCCTGTTGCATTGGCTATTGCATTCCATGAAATGTCAGAAGAAACAGAAACATCAGTTGCGGCGTTTAAAGGATTATTTAAGCTGGTACAGCTTATCAGGTCAACATCATTTTCTGTAGTAAAACTTTCTTCGGTACATCCAACGGCATCAGCATCTAAATTATACGGGACTACTGTTACGAAAATTATAGTATTCCCTTCAAAGTCGGTTGTGGGATTATAACGCAACACATTCCCTACATCACCTGTAAACAAATCTGTGCCAGCTGCTGTTGTACCAAGGGCCAACCTATACCCTGTTGCTCCCGTTGCAGCATTCCAGGTAATATTGGAACTTATAGAAACATTGTTTTCGTTGTTTAGAGGGCTGCTTATGCTTGTGCAAGTAGGTAGGTCGATGTTATTTAGGGTAGTAAAACTTTCTTCGGTACATCCAACGGCGTCACCGAACGTATTGTACGGCGTTAGTCCTACAAATATTTCTGTGTTTTCAGGTAGGTTGTTGGTTAGGTTTAAGGTAGTTTTATTACCTACATCGGCCATGTAGATGTCGCTTGCTCCAGAGCTAGTACCTACAGAGATCCAATAACCGGCAGTATTAGCCGCAGCATCCCAGGTTATATCTGTTGCCACAGGTACATCCGTAGTATTACCCAATGGAGTACTCAAGGTTGTGCATACTGGAGGGTCAGTAAGGGTTGAAGATCCCGTTCTAAAACTTTCTTCCGAAC
>JBLHNI010000083.1:0-11117 GCA_047650615.1 Maribacter sp. | reverse complement strand
TAAGGTAGATGCTCCAATGATAATAAGTAGGATACCAATAAACTTCCCAAATATCTTAAAGAAAAAAAGAATGATATCTCCAAGGGTATCAAAAAACGTTTTACCTCCTTTTTTGACGGTATCGCTTACTTTTTCATAGTCGACACTTTTTACGCGATCCGCAACGTCATCAAAACCCTCTTTTACTTTACGTTCAATATTGCTAATGTTTACATCCTGTCCACGCATATCTAATTTTTGTGCGGTACTGCTAGCTTCAGGGATAAGAATCCAAAGGAGGCCATAAATAAGTATGAACCCACCAGTAGACCCAATAGTCAATACTATCCAAAGAATACGTACCCACATTGGGTCTATACCAATGTAATGTGCCAAACCAGAGGAGACACCTGCAACATATTTATGCTCCGTATCTCGGTATAATTTTTTGGACTTTTTAGCGTCTTTGCTAGCACTTCTTGCTTTTGGCTCATCTTCGAAAATATCCTCGTCTACCATATAATCTTCTGGCTGTCCCATAATTGCAATGACGGCATCGACTTCTTTCTCTGTAACGACTTGTCTTTCGTTGTCTAATTTTTCATTGAATAGTTCAGCGATTCTCGCCTCTATATCGGCGAGTATTTCGTCGCTTCCTGGTGTATTGGCGAAGGATCGCTTTACCGACTCCAAATACCTTCGCATTTTATTAAACGCAATCTCATCTATATGAAAGAGCGTATTTGCTAGATTAATATTTACTGTCTTATTCATTTTTTGATGTTTTATTTTCCCTTTTTTGTCGTCCTGAGTGGAGTCGAAGGGAAGGTTGTAGTTTTAAGGTTATCGATAATGCTATTTGTTCTTTGTTACCAAATCGGTCGCTTTTCGCAACTCATCCCAAGTAGTGTCCAGTTCTTTTAAAAACAGTTTTCCTGTTTCTGTAAGGGTGTAGTACTTGCGTGGCGGTCCAGAAGTGGATTCCTCCCAACGGTAATTGAGAAGCCCCGCATTCTTTAACCGTGTTAATAGGGGATAAATGGTGCCTTCTACCACCAGCATTTTTGCGTCTTTTAACGTGCCAAGTATTTCGGAGGCATACTTGTCTTGTCCGTTAAGGATAGACAAAATACAATATTCCAAAACACCTTTTCGCATTTGCGCTTTTGTGTTTTCTACATTCATAATTTCTTTTTGCTTTGTATGCAGTCCCTTTTTCCTCGGGGATTTTTTCAATTTTTCTGTAATTTGCTGCATGGTTAACTGTTCGTTTTTTAATGATGAACTTGTTTTGGTATTTCTCTAAATAACTACTAAAACAAGTTCAGGCAACGTGTATTGATGAATAAACTCCAAAGGATGTGATGAGTATCCTGTTTAACTATTATTTGTATTGATGATCGTAACTTAATTCTCGTTTTACTTTCCATACTAAATTTTCTTTGACCCATACGTGAGTGAATTTCGCAATATCCCCTCGTTGGTAGGAGTTGTCTTTATCTAATGATTCAAAGCGATGGATGCCGTGTTGAATAGCGCCGTAAAGCTCACCATTCTCATATAGTGGGTACACTGCCAAGCTGTTTGCAATTAAAATCCTTTTAGAAGGCTGTATTTCAGTTGTGATGCGTTGTGCGCAATTTTCTTTCATCGGATTTAAAAAAGCGTCTCTACCTTCCGTAAGACCGCCTTTATCATGGTAAAATTCAAAGTCTTCTGTAAAGATTTCTTCTAGTACGCTGGTATTACAGGTGTTAAAAGCAGCATTAAATAGCAAGCTATCTTTTTGTGCCAATAACCGGTGCAATTCTGAATTTGCTTCCACCTGTCCAAAGGCCAAGCTGGCAAACAAAGCAACAATACTAGATACTATGATTTTTAGTAGGGTTATCATTATTTAATAAATTTTATAGTTAACGGATATTCAAAAGTTTCTCCTTCGTTTGTTTTTATAATAGCTAAAATGGTGTAGACGACATTTACCACAAATAAAGCTCCTTGTAATAGTCCTGATATTCCTAAAGGAACTAACCAAGTTCCAAATTTGAAATCGTCACTATCAAAATGAATGTTCAAGTTGTTGTAATCATTTAGGCTATGAAGACCAAACAAGTTAAAGTCAAAGATGTTTGGAAAAAAACCAATAAAGAATGGGATGCTTATAATCCCTGCTATAATTGAATAAAGTAACAGGCTAATCTGAAAATTAAGTGCCTGCTTGCCATTATAGTCTACAAATTCATATTCTTTTTTATTGGCCGTCCATAAAACCAAAGGGATTATAAAGTTTCCGAAAGGGAAAATGAATTTGGAGAAGGTGCTCGCATGGATAATAGCAGATAGGGTGCGCTCGTGTTTTGATAATGTTTCGGTCATGGCTCGTTCTGTGTTGATGATTGATATGGGTTACTAGGTTTAGGGTATTTGTATTGATTACCTAATAACTTACTATGCAAATATATGGCTAAAAGAAGGTACTATGCAAAACAAAGTACTAAAGATTAACAATTAATTAACATTTGTGTATTCGATTATTTTGAATACTTTTATTGAAATATTAAGGGGAATGGCAGTTACTACAGGCAAATTGAACTTGTTTACTTTCTTTAAATTACCTGCGGCATGGTGGTGCGGAGTTCGGTTAAAATCTATTGATAAAACGAAAGCTGTGGTCACCGTAACCCATAGTTGGCGCAACCAAAACCCCTTTAAATCTATGTTTTGGGCCGTGCAAGGTATGGCAGCAGAGCTATCTACTGCTGTTCTAATGATAGACCAAATAGAAGATAGCGGTCGTAAAATCTCCATGCTTGTAGCTAATAATAAGGCTAATTTTTCAAAAAAAGCAACAGGTAGAATTACATTTACGTGCGGGGATGGGCACCTAATAAAGAATGCGCTGGACAATACTATTGAAACCGGCGAAGGCCAGACCATTTGGATGAAATCTATTGGGGTTAATGAAGATGGGGTAGTGGTGTCGACTTTTAATTTTGAGTGGACGCTACGTTTAAAACAGTAGTTCAGGTCTCATCTAAATGTCTAGGTTTTGGCAGCTGAGTCAAAGCCCCACCAATGCTATTTTGTATTTAATAGCGTTCTATGTATCGTTCTGTCCTCTAGGTTTATCAAAATAAATTTCACCAGTACCTAGTTAGTCATTAAATTGCACTCAAAAACTAAGAGTTGCGTAAACACCCATGTGTTTTGTATTCGAACCCGAAAAAGTTATGAGAAAAATTTTGATTCCCTTTATGTTACTGCTTTTTGTTAATTGCGCTTCTGACGACAGCCAAAAAGATTTTACTGAGGCAAACGAAAATGAAATTCTGGAGTATATAAGTGCCCAAGGTTTGGTAGCACAAAAAAGTGCTTCTGGATTGTATTATGTAATTAACAATGAAGGATCAGGCAATAAACCGCTACCCAGTTCTAATGTAACCGTTGCTTATAGGGGTTATTTCACCGATGGCGAGGTTTTTGACGAAAGTAATGCTGACGGTATTTCTTTTAATTTGAACCAGGTAATTCCTGGATGGACAGAAGGGCTCACCTATTTTGGTGAAGGCGGAAACGGTGTTTTGTTGATTCCTTCTCGGTTGGGTTATGGGGATAGCGGACGAGGAAGTATCCCAGGTGGTGCTGTTTTAATATTTAACGTAGCACTTAGGTCCATAAACTAACAACGAATAGAACTGTCTCTTTTTGTTGTTTTTACTTAAGCTTGATGGTTTAGCGCTTGTTTTATCAGGTGGAATTTGAAGTAATCTCACGTAGTATTTTGTTGTGGTTTTTTTTTCTTAGTGTCGAGACTATTTACTTGTGTTATTAAACAGCGGTGTTATTATAAAATACGCTGTTTGTGATTCTGACAAAAAGTGTAGTATAGTGATTTGGGAAGTACAGGTTAGGCCTATTGAATTAACGCTAGCTGTAACAAAATCGATTTTTTATCAACTAATATATAGTAGTTAATTAAGCACATTTCTGTGTTTACTCAAACTCCTGAATTCTCGGGGCAGCACAAGCACTGAACTAATGTAAAACAGTTACTTATTATGAACGCACACGAAATTGACTATCAGATTTTTGGAGAAGAAATGCAATATGTAGAAATAGAGCTAGACCCACAAGAGGCTGTTGTTGCCGAAGCAGGCAGCTTTATGATGATGGATTCCGACATTAAAATGGATACTATTTTTGGTGATGGTTCCAACCAAGATAGTAGTGTATTGGGCAAAATATTTTCTGCTGGAAAGCGCATGCTTACTGGAGAAAGTTTGTTTATGACCGCATTTTTAAATAGGGGTCAAGGAAAAAGGAAAGTCAGTTTTGCATCTCCTTACCCCGGTAAAATACTACCAATTGACCTATCAGAAAAGAATGGAAAATTTATCTGTCAGAAAGATGCTTTTCTTTGCGCTGCAAAAGGGGTGTCTATTGGTATCGAATTTTCTAAAAAACTAGGAAGGGGACTTTTTGGAGGTGAAGGGTTTATCATGCAAAAATTAGAAGGAGATGGAATGGCATTTGTTCATGCAGGTGGTACCCTTGCCAAAAAGCAATTGGAAGCAGGAGAAGTACTAAAAGTAGATACCGGTTGTATCGTAGGTTTTTCGCAAACGGTTGATTATGATATCGAGTTTGTTGGTGGAATCAAGAATACAGTTTTTGGTGGTGAGGGACTGTTCTTTGCAACACTAAGAGGTCCAGGTACAGTATACGTACAATCCTTACCTTTTAGCAGGCTGGCGGGCCGTGTTCTAGCCTCTATTCCGCGTGGTGGAAAAGATAAAGGAGAAGGAAGTCTTTTGGGGGGGTTAGGAGATATTATTGGCGGGGACCGTAGATTTTAAATCGTAAGTTCAAGTGTGAAGTATGAATTTAAAACAAACGTTTTTGAGACGAAGCAATCTGCTTATGTAGTGGGGTATAGGGTATATAGCTTATAAATTAACTTTAAAAGATTGCTTCATGTTTTAGCAAAACGACCTACTTCAATTTTTTGCCCTAGTGACCATCCCAAAGCTACAAGGTTATATGTCTATCATCTAATGTCTATCATTTATTCCTTATGAATTTCAAAAACCAAATCACTTTTCTAAAAGAACTACAAAAGAATAACAATAAAGACTGGATGGACGCCAACCGAAAATGGTATATCGAAGTCCGTAATGATTTTATTGACTGGTTAGATGGGATGAATACAAAAATAGCTGCTTTGGATCACGCATATTACGATACACCAGGTAAAAAAGGCATCAACCGAATCAATAACAATTTGATGTTTCACCCCAACAAACCCATTTACAAAGACCATTTTGGCGGGGGATTGGATAAGCGTCCCAATACAGGTGATTTTTATATAGAAATTGGGATCGAACGCTGTATGTTTGCTGGCGGACTTTGGCGACCGGACCCTAAGCGCTTACGCAGCATTCGCGATGCTATTGACTATGATGGCCAAGAATTGAAGAAAATTCTAGATAAAAAATCCTTTAAACAAACCTTTGGCGGACTATGGGAAGATGTAAAGCTCACCAACTCCCCAAAAGGGTTTACAAATAATCATCCTCATATCAACTTGCTACGAAACAAAACTTTTGCCGTGGCTACCGAGTTTTCAACTAAAGAAATTTTTGCAACTGATTTTGAGAAAAAAGTCGTAAAAGTCTATAAAGAAATGCTTCCTTTTAGACGCTATCTCAATCAGGCGGTTACAGTTTAGTTCTGGTAAACACTGCCATTAATGTTATGTTGCTATTTGACAGATTCTTTAGTGCTCTATACTGGGTATAGTGGTCATTTCATTTGCTTCTTTTGTATAATCCACAGTATCGACTTTAAATCCAAAGAGATTAAAAAATTCGGTTGTATACCCTTGTAAATCTCCTAGTTCGGGTAGCGTTTCCGTTGTTGCCTGTTGCCATAATTCAGCAACTTGTTCTTGAACGCTTTCCTTCATTTCCCAATCATCAATACGTATTCTTCCTTCTTCGTCCGTTGGTATGTCGTCAAGGTACAATCGCTCACTAAAAAGTCGATGTATTTGCTCAATGCATCCCTCTTGTAAGCCTTCTGCTTTCATCACCTTGTATAACAGAGAAATGTACAACGGAATTACAGGAATAGCAGAACTTGATTGGGTAACCAGTGCCTTATTGACGGATACATATGCTTTTCCATTTATATCTTTAAGAGCGTCTGTAATAGTAAAAGCCATTTTTTCTAGGTCATCTTTCGCTCTGCCAATAGTTCCTTTACGATAAACGGCTTCTGTTAGTTTAGGGCCAATATATGAATAGGCAAGGGTCTTAAAATTTTCAGAAAGTAACTCTGCTTTCATCAACGCATTAATCCATAGTTGCCAATCATCACCCCCCATTACGGTGACGGTGTTTTCAATATCTTCTTCCGTGCCGGGCTCAATTGTAATTTCTTTGACTTCTCCTGTATGAAAATCTACAGTTTTGTTAGTGTATGAGTCTCCAATGGGTTTAAGTGTAGATTTGTAACGTACACCGCTCGCAGGGTGTGTTCTGACCGGAGAAGCGAGGCTATAAATAACTAAGTCTATCTGGCCTAGGTCTTGTTTGATTAGTGCTATCGTTTCTTTTTTGATTTCGTTTGAAAATGCATCTCCATTAATACTTTTAGCATACAAATTTTCTTTATGTGCTTCTGTTTCAAAGGCAGCAGTATTGTACCACCCAGAGGAGGCCGTTTTGCCTGCAGCTGGTGGTTTTTCAAAAAACACCCCAATAGTCGCCGCATTGCTCCCAAAGGCACTTGTTATTCTAGACGCTAAGCCAAAACCTGTAGATGCGCCAATGACCAAAACTTTTTTAGGGCCATCAACTGCTCCTTTCGATTTTATAAAGGCGATTTGATTTTTTACATTTTCCGCACAGCCAACCGGATGGGCAGTTGTACAGATAAATCCACGGGTTCTAGGTTCTATAATCATATAATGTATTATTTTAGTTACGAATTAAAGATGGGTAATTTATGTTTTAGAGATAGTTTGAACGCCATTTTTCCATTTCAAAATTAACTATCAATTCAATTGGTTTGATGACTTTATCAATCGAGCACTTAAATCTGGGTCTTTCATGTCCTTATCCAAAGGAAACATGGGCCTCTTTATATTTTCGTAACCTAAGCGTTCCAAGTCTTGATCCACGCCCCCAGGTGTTAATGCCATAATCCAATCGCCACGCATCGCGTATAGCTCAGGAACCAAGTAGCCTATTTTTACAACTACAATATCAGACTCACGAGGATTTAAGTCCAAATCTGTAAAATCTGCTTCTTGGTGATAGGGTTTACGTTTGTCGGTCACGATGACGCTGATACTTCCAATTTTTACGACAACTTCTACTTTAGCATCACGGTCACCTTCTCTAATAGCGGTAACGGTTCCTTCTAATTTGAGCGGAGGAGCAAAGCGGTCATCTACCTGAGCACCAGCCATGGCAGATACCTTTCCGCCCAAACCTACTTTTAATGCCGCGGCTATGAGTTCAGGTCCGGGAATAGACGCATAGATTAATGACGGTCCCGTTTCCGATTTAAATTCAGGTCGGTTTAATAGTTCCCTTAATGTCCAAGTGACATCTCCGGCACCCCCGGCGGTAGGGTTGTCGCCCATATCACTAATCATATACGGTGTTGCTTCACTCGCTAGTGCCAGTTGTAGACTTTCATCCAAGGTGGCTACTGGAGCCACAAACTCAAATTCTTTTCTGACATCCCAATAGGCTTTTGCTAAATTCTCAGCAGCTTTGGTCACTTGTTCTTTGTCATCTCCCGTGACCATCACCACACCGTGGTTACGAGCTTCGTCTGCCCAAGGGTATCCCATCCAAATGGCGGCATCTATGACGCCTTCTAGTTGTTCTATCGCTGGAATTTTTGCATACAAGCTTTTTCCGGGTTCAATTCGTGTACTGGTTTTTTCGCCGGGTAATAGTATGGGAACAGGAACCCACGCTTTGAATTTAGGTTTGCCTTTACCGCTTTCCAGGCGATCAAGCATATTCGTTATTGCTCGAGCTTTTGATTCTAAGGCATCTTCATGGGGTGCCATTCTGTAACAGGTTATAAGATCTGAATGTTCTGCCAATGTTTCGGTCACGTTACCATGTAAATCCATTGAAGTCGAGATCAAAACATCCGTACCAATCACCTCGCGAACGCGTTTAATTAAATTGCCTTCCGCATCTTTAAGTCCCACAACACTCATTGCGCCATGGAGATCAAAAAAGAGTCCGTCATAGGGTTTATTTTCTTTTAACATTTTCAGTGTCTTTTCAACCATGGATTCGTAGGCTTCACGGGTCACAATGCCTCCAGGTAATGATTTTCCCAATAGTGTAGGCACCCATTCCGCTCTTTTACGGATAGCTGTTCCTTCATCAAAAAAGGGATAACGACTAAAAATAGAATCCCCGATTCTCGCATGGAAAGCCTCTTCATGGGTCTGCGCAGGGGAGAAGGTGCTAGATTCTATTCCAATGCCCGCAATTGCTATTCTTGGTAATCTAGTTTCTTCGGTTTTATCAGTTTTGGATTTGCATCCTAGAAGCATACATCCAACAAAACTTATGCTTAAAATGGTCTTTTTCAAAATAGGATTATTTAGGAGATGTAGGTGTTTTTATATCCGGTTTTTGTAAATAGAACGTATATTAATTCGTTAAATATAAGGTCAATTTTAGGATTAGAAAAGGTGGAAGGTTTCCATTTTTTAAGTTTACTTACCGTATGGCTTTAAAAGTGTTATAAATGGTAATTTATGGGAGATATAAAAACTAGCTTACGGTACTATGGTTATTGGTTCTAGATTCGGCGGATTTTTTGGTAAATTTAGTATTCTAGAAGTTTATTTTTTCTCCCACTTCACAGGACTCACATCCTCATGATTTAATATCCTAAGCCCGTCACGTTCTATGCGCATAACCAACTTACATTTAGGGTCTGGACAAACGACTGGGGCATCGGTTTCCATCCAGTCGGCTGGGTCATTTTTTCGTTGTTTGGTGGGTAAGAGTGGAATAGTAGATTGGAGTGCGTACAAACAGAAATCCGAATCTTCGGGCATCGATAATTTCCCGCCTTTTAAGTAAAATTCATCTCCAATAATCATATTACAGGTGCAATTCCCTTCTATTTTCTCTACTACAACGGTTAAATCGTAGAGTTCAAATTGATCATCTCTTAATTCTTCAGTCTTCTTCTTCTTCATTTTGTAGTTTTGTTCTTCCCCAGCCAAAAAGCAGGGTGATTAATGCCATGAGCAATAGGTCCCAAGACATGAAATTATAAAGTCCCACTTCAAATGGACTCACCTGTGGGATTCCAAATTCTTTCCCTGTATTCGTCATGTTCTCCATCAAAATTACAGGAATGAAATAAGGCAGTACAAAGGGAAATATACACGCAATCAAACGTAATAAGTTAGCCCGTCTTATTGTGGATACGCCCAACTGTTCTCCGGGTTTTTTAGTAAAATCGGTAACCAATAAAATAGGCACAATGCTGGGTGTCGTTAATAATACTGCCATACTCATGATGCCGGCAACCCAACCTTTGGCATGTTTCTACATGTTGGCACGCGTAGCTGCAAAGTCTACTAGTTTGTCCATGAGTCCGCTTGTTTTTAATGTCGCAACCAATCCCATTAATAATATGCGCAAGCCCACAGCGCGGTTTATACCATCGATGATGAAACTCTTGGCAGTAAAGTTTTCCAAATCCAGAGAAAGAACTTCTGAAATAGTCAATAGTCCCAAAATAAGACCAAGAAATGTTCCGAATAATAATCCGAATAGGAGCCCATGTAAGAGGTGTTTTCCTTTTAAGAAAAGATAAATAACAAAAGCCGGAACCAGAAGCATGGGGAGCCCTTTTGGGTTGCCCAAAGAACTAGCTTTACTAATGCCTTCTTCGGAACCAGAGCCATAGGCAACGATAAAATAAGCAACAAGGGCCAAAAATGCAGCCGGTAGCATGTATTTTAACTTACGCTTGGTGGTAGCTCCAATTTCAGCATCTTGACTTAGGGGTGCTGGCAATGGTGGTATCGGAAATAGGCGCAATAAAATCTCTAAACGCAGCGCCACCGATAATGGCAGCCGCCAGAGCTGGTACGTGTGCTCCCAGTATTCCACCAGATGGGTAGAGCAGGGGACTACAGATTAAAATAGTAGCAAACTAGAACCGGTAGAAAGTGATACTATACAACAGATTAGAAAGGTCGCTACCACGAAGCCTGTACCCGAAAGCTGTACCTGGTCTGAAAGCCAAATTAGCGCTTCTACAAATCCTATCAAGGTCATTAAAATTCCGATGATGGAGGCCAGAATCCAAGCAGTAATTATAATCATCACGATTTTTTGTGACATTCCTGAAATGACGGCTTCGGAAAAGGCAGTTCTATCTTTACACAGAATAAGACCTAAACCAGGTGCAAGAATTAATACGGGCCAAAATCCGCGTTCATCCGGAGCTCCTGAAAGCGCTATAGTAATTACTCCGGTAACAGATAGTAAAAATAGAAAAAGTACGCCTAAAGTACCTCTGTAAAATTCGAGTTTTGGGAGCTGTTTCTATGTGTCTTCGAGTTTCAAAAGCAGTCTAAGTTGAGGTTGTATTTCATGATAGCGCCGTGTTTACCAATTTTGTCGCGTTCCAAATCGTAAAATGGTCCGTTTGACCTTTGCTAAACTATCGTTCCAATTTTGCTTAAATCTTCAGTATCCAAATGGAACTTGGCAAGCTTTTGTAAACGTTCCAAATGCTGGCGATTCCGTGCACCAACAAGAACTCCTCCCACCATAGGTTTTTGGAGAACATACTTGCATGCGATTTCTGTAATGCCTACCTCATATTTATCAGCAATTTCCCGTAACATTTGCAATGCCTGTTGAAACAATTCATACCCACCAAATTCGTCAATGATTAACCTGTATTTGGTTAAGGAACGATTTTCGTAAGGTTGAATTGGGTCGGGTGCACCCAAATAGCGGTCACTTAGAAATCCGCCGGCAACGGTACCATAATAGAGATGAAGAATGTTATCATTTTTTACCAACGGAGTCATGTCAGTTTCTACACGTTGATCAAGGACGGAATAT
>JBLHNI010000082.1:0-11176 GCA_047650615.1 Maribacter sp. | reverse complement strand
CACCTAAGGATATTCGTATAGAACGGATAACTGCAAGAGATGGGAGTACCAAACAACAAGTTTTGGAACGAATGGGTAATCAGTTGGACGATAATATTAAAATACCTTTGGCCGACTACGTGGTAGTGAATGTAGATTTGGATGAAACTACAATAAAAGTTGCCGAGATTAATGTGGCTCTCCTTGCATATTGCTAGCCTCCCATTGATTTTAACATTTATGTTAAGCTTAGGTTAAACCCGCTATATCCCTTATACTATATCTGTAATTTTAACATCTAATGAATAAAAAGTTATTTGTGCTCTTGGTTATCCTGATGAGCTCTTCGCTCATAGGACTGATAGTTGTACAAAGTTTTTGGATAAACAAATCGGTTGAAAACAAGGAAGAACAGTTTTCGAATATGGTGTCTGAGGCACTAAACAGTGTTACTGATAAAATTAGCGAACGAGAGACCAAGAATTATTTTGACAGGTATCTTCATGCAAGGGATAGTGTTGGAGAATTGGTAGATACACAGTTCACCAACTTCTTTTTCATAGACAGGGATGTAAATTCAAACGAAATATTACTTTACGAGCATGGCATATTAGAGGAGGACTATAGTATTTCCTCAACGTTCTTTGATAATCCGGATGGTAGCGATACCATAATAAGAAATTACACAAGTAAGCGTAGAACTTCAATTTTTAAGGAGGACTTTTCTTTAGATGGTAAAGGGTTTAGGTTGACGCCGCAACAACGCGTTGAAAAAATTGGTGGACTGTCCGAATTTGATAAGTTGGCGCTAAAAGAATTATTCAGCTCCAAAGCAAAAAGTGTTCCTATTCATGTAAGGGTTTCTGCCCAAGAGATAGATTTGCTCATGCAACGAGAGCTTGAAAACAGAGGTATAGAAATTAGTTTTGAGTACGGAGTGTATAGCAATGGTTTGCCTACCAAAGTGAAGTCCAAAAAATTTAAGTACTCGGAAAAGAATATTTACAGTGCACATATGTTTACGGATATGGAAGGGAGTTCTAATTTTGACCTTTTGGTTTCTTTTCCGGAAAAGAAGCGGTTTTTGGTTAGCTCAATTCTAGGTATGGCATTGTTGAGCTTGTTGTTTACACTAATTATAGTGATTGCTTATTCCGGTGCAATTTATCAGTTGATAAAACAAAAGCAGATATCTGAAATAAAAACAGATTTTATAAACAATATGACGCATGAGTTTAAAACCCCTATAGCAACTATAAATTTGGCTGTAGAGGCTATAAGAAACCCTAAGATAATAGGGGATCATGAAAAGGTACATCGATACCTTACGATGATCAAGGAGGAGAACAAAAGAATGCACGCCCAAGTAGAAAATGTCTTACGAATTTCTAAATTAGAAAAAAATCAGCTAGATATAAGTAAGGATAGGGTAGATGTTCACGACTTAATAGAAGATGCCATTACGCATGTAGATTTGATTGCCAAAGATAGGGGAGGATACATTCATACGCATTTGAAATCTGAGCGTTCCGAAGTGCTGGCTAATGAAATGCACTTTACTAATGTTATCGTGAATATGCTGGACAATGCCATAAAATATTCTGAGGAAGCACCAAAAATAGATATATATACTGAAAAAGCAAAAAACAATATTATTATCAGGGTAGAAGACCAAGGGTCTGGAATGAGCAAACCGGTGCTGAAAAAAGTTTTTGAAAAGTTTTACAGGGAACACACTGGAGATGTACACAACGTAAAGGGTCATGGCCTAGGCTTGGCTTACGTAAAGAAAATAGTAGACGATCACCAAGGGGAGGTCTATGTGGAAAGTGAAAAGGGAAAAGGAAGCACTTTCTTTGTTAAACTACCTTTAATTTAAAAATAGTATGGAAACAATAAATAAGAAAATACTTTTAGTAGAGGACGATCCAAATTTTGGAATAGTGCTTAAGGATTATTTGTCCATGAACGACTTTGATGTTACCTTGGCAAAGAACGGAATGGAAGGTTTTGAGAAATTCAAAAAGGATAATTATGACATCTGTATTTTAGATGTGATGATGCCATATAAAGATGGATTTACCTTGGCTAGGGAGATTCGAGAAAAGAACGAGAACGTTCCTATCGTATTTCTTACGGCCAAAACCATGAAGGAAGATGTGCTTAAAGGCTATAAAGCAGGTGCCGACGATTATTTAAATAAGCCTTTTGATTCTGAAGTGCTTTTAATGAAACTTAAAGCCATTCTGCAGCGAAAGGCATCCAATAGTTTAGCGGATAGTAAGAAGTTCGAATTTACCATAGGAGGCTTCCACTTAAATTCTAAACTAAGGTTTCTAAAATACAAAGACACCGATTCTATTAAGCTATCTCCAAAAGAGAATGAACTATTGCGTATGTTGGCGTTGCACGAAAATGATTTGATGCCAAGGGAATTGGCCTTGACTAAAATTTGGAGAGACGACAATTATTTTACGTCCAGAAGTATGGATGTTTATATCGCAAAACTACGTAAGTATTTAAAGGTAGATGATACAGTAGAGATATTAAATATTCACGGAGAAGGTTTTCGTCTGGTCATAAAGACAGAAGGGGAGTAGTTCTCTTTTAAGTGTGTTCGTTCTATGGATTTCAGCATAGGTAAATATGATTTTGAAATCTAAATGGATTTTTTTTTTGGACACAGTATTCAAAAAGGTATTTTTTAGCGAAGTAATAATTCTTTTCAGAAAGCTACCTTTTTAATGAACTCACTTATTATTTCTATAGGGGTTTTGATGATGCTTATGCAAATTGCGTTTTTTGGTTCTTCCAAGGTATCAAATTGAGATTGAAGAAGCGCTGTAGGCATAAAGTGTTCTTTCCGTTTTGCAAGACGTCTGCTAATAGCTTTCATGCTGCCCTGCAAATATAAAAACTTAGAATTGTTCTCTAAGTTCTTTTGAAGCTGAGTCCTGTAATTCTCTTTTAATGCAGAACATACGATTACAGCACCCTTTTCTTGATTTTCTACAGCAATTTTGTTAAGAAGCTTTAGCCAGGCCATGCGGTCCGTATCGGTTAGTGCTTCGCCTCCAGACATTTTGCTTAGATTCGACTCGGGATGGTAATCGTCACCGTCAAAGAACCGATATCCTAAGCGTTCTGCCAATAGGCTACCAACAGTAGATTTACCACTGCCTGAAACGCCCATGACATATATAATTCGAGGTTTATTCACTTATAAGTTTCTGTGCTGCCACCGCAACGGTTTCTAATTTTTGTTTAGAACTACTTTTGGCATCTAACCAGATGGTGTCCTCGTTTCTTTTGAACCAAGTTAGTTGTCTTTTAGCAAATCGTCGTGTGTGTTTTTTCATTTCGGCTATCGCCGTCTCCAAGTCCCAATTGCCCTCTACATAATTAAAGAGTTCTTTGTAGCCCACGGTCCTTAGCGCATTCAAGTCTTTATAGGCTATCAAGGAACGTATCTCTTCCAAAAAACCTTCTGACATCATGATATCTACTCTGCGGTTGATATTGTCATATATCTTTTCCCGATCTGCCTGTAAGCCGATGGTCAAGGTCGTAAAGTTTCTTTCTTTTTTTGGTTTTCCTAAAAAGCTGCTATAGGGTTTTCCAGTACCAATACATATCTCCAATGCCCGTATCAACCTATGTGGATTGTTTAAATCAACTGTTTTGTAATAGGCTTGGTCCAGATTTTGAAGTTTTTTTTGAAGCTGCCCTAAACCTTGTACTTGAAGCTCTTTGTTTAGCTGTTCGCGTATTTGTGGGTCTACCCCTGGAAATTCGTTTAAGCCCTTGGTTACGGCATCAACATATAAGCCGCTACCGCCCACCATGATAACAATTTCACGATGGTAGAAAAGGGTATCGAGAAGTTGAATTGCTTCCTTTTCAAAATTTCCCACAGAATAGGGTTCGGAGATGCTCTTGTGTTGTATAAAATGATGTTTGACCGCAGCTAGTTCCGTTTCGTTAGGGACTGCGGTACCAATTGACATTTCCTTATAAAATTGACGTGAATCGGCAGATATGATTACTGTCCGGTAGTACTGTGCTAGTGAAATAGCCAGTTTTGTTTTCCCTATGGCCGTTGGCCCCACTATGGAAATTAGTACCCTACTCATTTAAAATATTACCGCAGTTATAACAATGGCTTGCATCATCCCTATGTCCGTCTATAGAGCAATATGGGCAGTGCTGAGTATTTAGATGCATTCCGTGATGGTTTGGGGAAGTCGTGTTTTTATGCTTCTTTTCTTCACCCTTGCCTTGCCCCGCTGCAAATTCTGCGGTAACGATACCTGTGGGCACAGCGATAATACCGTAACCCAAAACCATAATTATAGTGGCGATAAATTGGCCTAAATTTGTTTGAGGGGCAATATCCCCATAACCAACGGTAGTAAGCGTCACAATGGTCCAATAGATACTTCTTGGTATACTTGTAAAGCCTGCTTCTTTGCTTTCTATCAAGTACATAATAGTCCCCATCATTACGGAAAGAATGAGCACCACATAAATAAACACAACAATCTTTGTTTTACTAGCTTTCATTGCCTGTTGCAACTGGGAAGCTTCACCAATAAATTTCACTAATTTTAAAATTCTAAAAATACGGAGCATCCTAAATATTCTAAAGGCGAGTAATACTTGTGAACCGGCGAATAGGTAAGATAAGTAAAGCGGAATGGTAGAAATAAAATCAATAATACCATAAAAACTGAATATGTATTTAAATGGTCTTTTAATAGAAATGATGCGTGCAATATATTCTATCGTAAAAAATATAGTAACTACCCATTCTAAAAATAGGAGCTCCCTGTGATATTTTAAATCGATTTCCTCAACACTTTCCAACATAATTAGGATAACGCTGAGAATAATAAGAATGATGAGTATTAAATCAAACCACTTACCAGCAGTTGTATCCGCTTCATAAATAAGTTCATGAAGTTTATTTTTCCAATTGAATTTTGATTTTTCCCCTTTTGAATTCACGTGTTGATTGGAATTGTTTTTAATATGCGTTTCTTTCTGAGATAGGCTTCTATGATGAAATTGGCATTTGCCGTACCATTCATAGGTGTTATCAAAGTTTCTAAGATAGGCATATTATTTATTTGATGGTTAAGGCCGTAATAACCTAGCCCTACCAAGGATCCTTTTTTAATCAAAATAACGCTGTTTTCCCCTATTTCCCGGCCTTTATCTATCAAGAGGACATCTTTTCCCTTTAAGGTGTATTTTGATAATGCCTCTAACAAACGTTTATTGTAAGTCTCCGGAGCTTCTTTTTGGATGCAAGCTCCATTGCATTCACCATCTACATAAGCTGCACAGTTGGTTCTGGCTTCGCTTATACCATTAAGTTTATTGCAGAGCTTATACTCCTTGGTTATTTTATGCAAATGATTTTTGGCACTAAACACCCCATTAAAAACTCCATTGGGATGTGTACAATCGGATACCGGTACCGCTCTTAACTCCATATAACCAGACTCGTTGATAGCTGAGCAAAGGGTATGGGAGAACATACGCTTTTTAGGTGAGGAATTATATTTAGGTTTATTCTTAAGCAGTTCTTGGTGTTCCTTTAAAAGCGCGACTAATTCGCTTCCGGTACGTTCAAAAGTTACTTTTTTGGTTTCCTTTATAAGTTTTCTAGAACGGTCCCCACTTTTGGTAAATAGCTGATTTACATGCTTTTTAATATCCGTAGTTTTATTCAAATAAATAATGTCCCCATCCTTATTATGCGTGTAAAATAGACCAGTTTCGCTAGGCATGTTCTTAACGATATCCAATTGTTTTTCAGAAAGCTCGCCATGTGCCTCTTTACGAATAACCTCTTGTATGATTGTCTTTTCACTATCCTTAGCTAGCAGTAATTTAAAAAGCTTTACGGTAGCTAGCGCATCGCCATTAGCCCTGTGCCGATCAGTAACCGGAATCCCCAACGAACGCACTAATTTCCCCAGACTATAGGATTCAGCGTCGGGTAAGAGGGTTTTCGATAGGTCTACGGTGCATAGGGTCTTTCGTTCAAAATTATACCCTAGTCGTCTAAATTCTGTTCTTAGAATACGATAATCGAACTGGGCATTATGTGCTACAATAACAGTGTTTTGCGTAATTTCTACAATACGTTTAGCTACCTCATGGAATTTTGGTGCCGTACGTAACATTTTATTATTGATACCCGTAAGGTTGACAACAAAGGGCTGGATGTCTTTTTCAGGATTGACTAAACTAATAAAACTGTCCACGACATCATGCCCATCAAATTTGTGAATGGCAATCTCCGTAATACCTTCTTCATTATACTTTCCGCCCGTGGTCTCTATATCTAAAACTGTGTACATCTTCCTTTTCGGTGTTATTAAGTGTCTGGGCTTGGGTTGTAAACCTTAGGGTTCTAGTTTCGTGCTCCAAAGATACTACTTCCCATACGTACCATAGTACTTCCTTCTTCTATAGCGATTTCGTAATCCCCACTCATTCCCATGGAAAGGATTTCTATCGAGGTTAAAGTTGCTTTTAGGGTCTCAAAAAGTGTATGTAGTGTCTTAAATTCCCGCCGTATCTGATTTTTATCATCTGTAAAGGTGGCCATTCCCATGAGTCCAGCAACTTTTATATTTTCTAATTGGATGAACTCTGTATTTTGCGTTAAGGCGAGCAGTTCTTCTTCATTAAAACCAAATTTGGTATCTTCTTCTGCGATATGTACTTGCAGTAAACAAGAAATTACACGATCGTATTTTTTGGCCTGTTTGTCAATTTCTTTTAGCAGCTTTAAACTATCAACGCCATGTACGAGCGCCACATATTCTGCCATATACTTGACCTTATTCCGTTGCACATGACCAATCATGTGCCATTGGATATCATCAGGAAGGTCTTCCCATTTTTGGGTCATTTCTTGAATTTTGTTCTCACCGAAAATACGTTGTCCCGTATCGTATGCTTCTTGAAGGTCGGAAACAGGTTTGGTCTTAGATACCGCAACGAGAGTGACCTCTTGCGGAATAGATTTACGTATGCTCGTTAAGTTTTTTTGTATCGACATATAATAAAAGGCTCTATTAAAGTTAGGGTATTTAAAGTTCGTAAATGGCGATGCCGCTTCTAAGTTTGGGTTCTATGTACGTGCTTTTTGGAGGCATGACCAAACCATCATCGGCAATTTCTTTTAATTCCGAAATACCAATGGGAAGCATATTGAAGCCTACGGTGTAACGTCCGGCATCAATTTCATTTTTCATCCGGATGCCATTGTGCTTTCCATAGCCATAAGCGATTCGCTTGTCATTTCGTAAATCGGAGATACCCAAGATAGGCTCTAGAACGGTTTTAAAAAGTATCTGGGTGTCTAGAGCGCTTAAGGTATCGGTAAATGTGTAGGCTGTTTTTCTTAAGTATAAGGAATAGAATTCGCCGTCTAGATACATGCAAAAATGATGTTTTTTGGTAGGCTTGTAAAGCATATTTCCTTGGTTTTCTATTCTAAAATAAGCATCCAATCGAATTAAAAATTCTTCCTTGCTTAACCCGTTCAGGTCTTTAATCATACGGTTGAATTCATAGATGCGTATTTGAGATTCTGGGATAAGGTAACTCATAAAATAGTCCGTCGACTTTTCTTCTGGCGCATTTGTGGATGGAAGCATATTAGACAACAGATGGGAAGAAGCACTTCTATGGTGCCCATCGGCAATGTAAAGTTTATTTACCAATTCAAATTGACGCTGTATCTTTTCGGTTATTCTTTTATCCGAAATAACCCAAAGTGTATGTGTTATCCTGTCCGTAGTAGTAAAATGGTTGGTGGGCGTTTTTTCTTTTTCGGTATCTAGTAGGGCTTTTATTTCCGCGGTATCAGTATAAGTCATTAAAACAGGCTCTGCATTGAATTTTACGGTTTTTAAATAGCTTGCAAACAGTGTTTCCCTGCGTTTAATGGTATCCTCATGTTTTTTAATAAGGTTGTTCTTATAATCTGTTACCGATGTTGCGCAAAAAAGCCCACAACATACCAAACCGTCCTGTTCAATTTGATATAGATAAAAGCTGGAATCAGTATCTTTCTTTAAGATATCATCTTCCAAAAATTCAAGATACCGATTGCGTACCATTGAAAATCTTTTACTACCCGAGACCTGCTTGTCAAATTTGTACCCTGGGTTGATAATGTGCAGAAACGAAAATGGGTTAAATTCTAAATTGGCGTTCAACTCCTTTTTAGAATAGGATTGATAAGAGCGAGAGATAACAAAGGGCGCTTTGTCCTGTGTTGGCCTAATAGCCTTGAAGGGTTTTACTGTTGCCATTTATCCTTTTGAAAACTGCTTGGAAACTGTTTCCGCTTTTCTATTTGTGCTATAGTCATAAAATCCTTCACCAGATTTAATACCTAGCTTGCCTGCTGTAACCATATTTACTAATAGGGGAGAAGGGGCATATTTTGGATTTTTAAATCCGTCGTAAAGCACTTTCATAATGGATAGACAAACGTCCAAACCAATAAAATCTGCCAACTGTAAAGGTCCCATAGGATGTGCCATTCCCAGTTTCATTACGGTATCTATTTCTTCAACTCCGGCAACACCATGGTGAAGCGTTTCTATCGCTTCATTAATCATGGGCATTAAAATACGGTTGGCTACAAACCCAGGATAATCATTGACTTCTGTTGGTGTTTTTCCTAATGTTTTGGAAAGGGCCATGACGGTGCTTGTGGTGTCATTCGAAGTACTATAACCTCGTATAATTTCAACCAATTGCATTATAGGCACAGGGTTCATAAAATGCATTCCAATTACCTTTTCGGGTCGGGAAGTTTCTGCGGCTATCTGCGTGATGGATATGGAAGACGTATTGGTGGCTAAAATTGTTTTTGGGGCACAAAGGGCGTCCAAGTCCTTAAATATTTTAAGTTTAAGGTTGATATTTTCGGTAGCAGCTTCCACTACAAGGTCGACCTCGGCCACACCTTCTTTTAAATCAGAACACAAAGTTATTTGAGCTAATGTATTTATTTTGTCCGTTTCTGTTATTTTTTCTTTTGCGACCATTCGGTCCAGATTTTTGGAAATGGTAGCAATACCCTTATTCAAGCTTTCTTTGGAAATATCTATCAACCGGACATTAAAGCCTGTTTGTGCAAAAACGTGTGCGATGCCGTTGCCCATAGTGCCTGCACCTATTACCGCTATATTTTTCATTGGTTTACTATTTTATTATCGTCAAAAGAAGCAATGATTTGTAACGCTACGTTTAAGGCTTCAGTGCCTTGCTTTAAAGAGACAACAGGAGTAGTACCATTATTTATGGAATCTGCAAAGCTTTCTAATTCGTCCAAAATGGCATTGTTGGTTGCAATGGAAGGGTTTTCAAAATATATCTGTTTTTTTACCCCTTCGGCATTTTGTAATATCATATCAAAATCACCTGGATTTTCGGGTGCATCCTTCATTTTGACCACCTCTACCTTTTTTTCCAAAAAATCGATGGATATGTATGCATCTTTCTGGAAAAAACGGGATTTACGCATATTCTTTAAGGAAATTCTACTGGCCGTTAGGTTGGCCACACAGCCATTTTCAAATTCTAGTCGGGCATTGGCAATATCGGGAGATTGACTAATTACCGACACACCGCTGGCATTTATCTTTTTTACTTTAGAGTTTACTACGCTAAGAATAGCATCTATATCATGAATCATAAGGTCTAGCACCACGGGAACATCGGTTCCTCTAGGATTAAATTCAGCCAAACGATGTGTTTCTATAAACATGGGTTCCTGTATGGCATTTTTTACCGCAGTAAAAGCAGGATTAAACCGCTCTACATGTCCCACTTGTCCTTTTACACCAAATTTCACTTCCAGTTCTAAAAGTTCCTCGGCCTCTTCTAAGGTGTTGGTAATCGGTTTTTCTATAAAAATATGTTTCCCGCTTTCCATAGCCTTTTTGGCACACTCGTAATGGGAAAGGGTGGGGGTAACGATGTCCACGACATCTACGGCAGCAATCAATTCATTAATGTTGTTAAAATAGGTATAACCGAATTCTGCACTAACTTTCTTACCGTTGATAATGTCTGCGTCGTAGAATCCTACCAACTCGTATTTATCGGATTCTCGGAGTAAGCGTAAATGGATTTTTCCAAGATGACCTGCTCCTAAAACACCTGCTTTTAGCATGATTTTCGTTTTTATCAAAAATACGCATTGTTTAGAAGTTTAGGAGAATGCCCCTGCCAAAATTCCACTTTTTTTACACGTTTATTTTATTGTGTTTCTTTCGTAAAGGGAACTTTGCTACATTTGAATTCCAAACAAACCACCATTGAAAGATACCTTAAAACACAGGGGAATGCGCAACCAATTAGCGCAAGTATTGATAGACAAGGGAATAACAGATGTAATGGTCTTAGATGCAATCCGAGATATCCCCAGACACTTATTTATGGATAGCAGCTTTGAAGGGCATGCCTACCAAGACAAGGCATTTCCTATCGCTGCCAACCAAACCATTTCCCAGCCTTATACTGTTGCATTTCAAACCCAATTATTGGAATTGAAACCCAATATGAACGTATTGGAAATAGGCACTGGTAGTGGGTATCAAACAGCCGTTTTGTTAAAATGTAGGTCAAAAGTATTTACCATAGAAAGACAATTGGAACTTTTCAAAAAAACAAGTCTGTTTTTTAAGAAAATGAGCTATAGACCTAAGAAGACTATTTTTGGAGATGGATATAAAGGCCTGCCAGAAGACGCTCCTTTTGACCGTATAATCGTAACTGCAGGTGCTCCAGAAGTACCCAAGGCTTTGCTTTCCCAACTAAAAGTAGGAGGTAGGTTGGTTATCCCTGTAGGTTTTGAAGAACAAATTATGACTCTTTATATAAGGACTAGCGAAAAGGAATTTAAAAAAAGGGAATTTGGTTCCTTTAAATTTGTTCCCTTGTTGGAAGATAAAAATTAGATTGTATATCCGTTATTAGCCATAACCTGTAATATTAGCTATGACCAGCCTATCAAATATTTTTTCTCCGAAATATCTTCGGTTAAGTTTGTACACAAATTCATTTAAGTACAGTTGAAGATATTTCTTTTTGATTTTAGGGTAAGTACCCACAAAATTCCGTTTTGCATTACTGATGGTTATATGGACCCATTTTA
>JBLHNI010000081.1:0-11178 GCA_047650615.1 Maribacter sp. | reverse complement strand
TTAAGTCGTGTGAGGCTATGAGGTTCAATAGTGTTAGGCCTTCATTCTGTTTGGCAAGTTTAACCAACTCATCCAAACGTTCATTTTTTAATACCTTCTGATGCGTAATATTCTTCGCTATGGCATAAACTAACTTTTCGTTTTCTAAAGGAACCCCACTCCAGGACAGCCAAACCAAATCGCCTGGCTTGGTCCGACACCTATTTTCAAAATTGATAATAGATTGGCTATCAAATAAACCTTCTCTAATTTTTTTAGTTTGTTGGTAATCAGCCTCGTAAACAAAATTATTTATTTTCTTCGTCTGGAGTTCCTGTTTGGTATAGCCAATCCTTCTCACAAAGGCCGGATTTACATCAACAAAATAGCCATTAAAATTAGCGACACAAAATAAGTCTTAAGAGGATTCAAAAAATAGATTTAAGGAAACTGACATTAATTTTACTTTTAATAACCTTAGTACAATGAAAACGTTTATCAGCAATTGAATTCATAAATAAATCTTGCTACTCTATACGCGCAAAAACTCATGCAACGTATTCGTGGGACCCAATCGATAAAAGGAATTTTAGCTTTGCTTTGATCAAACTGAAACGACTTAAACAAAAAACTTCCAATCTTAGAGACTGAAAGTTTTTGTGATATATGCTCCTCGTAAATTTTAGTTTAAGTTCCTATTCTCTGTTTCTATGTCTTTCCCTAGCTAGTAGTGTATTTTTAAGCAACATGGCTATGGTCATAGGACCAACACCCCCTGGAACGGGCGTTATAAATGAAGCTTTTTTACTTACATTTTCAAAATCGACATCCCCAGTGATATAATATCCTTTGGGACTCGTATCGTCCGGAACCCTTGTAATACCAACATCAATAACGACTGCATCATCCTTGATCATCTCGGCTTTTAGGAAATTAGGCACGCCCAATGCTGAAATTACAATATCTGCCTGAGAGATAATCTGGGTAATATTTTTAGTGTGACTGTGGGTCAAAGTAACCGTGGAATTTCCTGGCCAACCTTTCCTCCCCATTAAAATACTCATAGGCCTCCCCACGATATGACTTCTCCCAATCACTACCGTATGCTTACCTTTCGTGTCTACTTTGTAACGCTCTAAAAGCTCTAAAATACCAAAAGGCGTAGCGGGAATGAATGTACTCATATCCAAGGCCATTTTACCAAAATTAGTAGGATGAAAACCGTCTACATCCTTATCTGGATCTACTGCCATAATCACTTTTTGGGTGTCTATTTGTTCCGGTAACGGCAATTGTACAATAAAACCGTCTATATCATCATTTACATTTAGTTCTTTGATTTTTTTTAAGAGCTCTTGTTCAGATGTGGTACTAGGCATTTGAATTAAAGTAGATTCAAAACCTACACGTTCGCAAGACCTGACCTTACTACCTACATAGGTCAAACTAGCTCCATCATTCCCAACGATTATAGCAGCCAAATGCGGAACTTTTTCGCCTTTCGCCTTCATTTTGGCTACCTCAGCAGCAATTTCCTCCTTTATTTGATTGGATACTTTTTTACCGTCGAGAATCTCCATTTTTTATCTTAACTGATTACTTACTTATGATTTATCACCAACGTGAAATCTACTTTTACTTCATATTCTGCATCATCTGCATCATCTTTTTACCTCCGCCGCCTTGCATCATTTTCATCATTTTACTCATCTGATCAAATTGTTTTAGCAACTGGTTCACATCCTGCACTTCTCTCCCGCTTCCTTTGGCAATTCGTTTTTTACGACTTGCATCAAGCCTAGCTGGGTTGGAACGTTCGTCCGGTGTCATGGAATGAATAATGGCTTCTATGTGTTTAAAGGCATCATCATCTATATCCAAGCCTTTTAAGGCTTTTCCTGCTCCTGGAATCATACCCATGAGGTCCTTCATGTTCCCCATTTTTTTAATCTGCTGTATCTGACTTAAGAAATCATCGAAACCAAACTTGTTCTTGGCTATTTTCTTTTGAATCTTACGGGCTTCCTCTTCATCGAACTGCTCTTGTGCGCGCTCCACTAAGGAGATGACATCTCCCATTCCAAGGATACGGTCTGCCATACGGGAAGGATAGAATACATCAATAGCCTCCATCTTCTCACCTGTCCCTATAAACTTAATCGGTTTATCTACCACGGACTTAATTGAAATTGCCGCACCACCACGGGTATCACCATCCAGCTTGGTAAGGACAACCCCATCAAAATTAAGGATATCGTTAAAAGCCTTTGCTGTATTAACAGCATCTTGGCCAGTCATAGAATCTACCACGAACAACGTTTCCTGTGGCTGTATAGCCTTATGAATATCAGAAATCTCCGCCATCATCTTTTCATCCACGGCCAAACGACCTGCGGTATCTATAATGACTACATTATGACCATCGGCCTTTGCCTTGGCAACACCTGCTTTAGCAATGGAAACTGGGTCGGTATTTTCCCTGTCGGAATATACCGGCACCCCTATTTGTTCTCCAACCACATGCAATTGATCAATCGCCGCAGGACGGTATACATCACAAGCCACCATTAAAGGATTCTTAGATTTTTTCGTTTTTAAGAAATTCGCTAATTTACCTGAAAATGTAGTCTTACCCGAACCTTGAAGCCCTGACATCAAAATTATAGATGGGTTTCCCGAAAGATTAATACCTTCAGATTCCCCACCCATTAGTTGGGTAAGTTCATCTTTTACGATTTTGACCATTAACTGACCTGGCTGAAGGGTCGTTAATACGTTTTGTCCCAATGCCTTTTCCTTTACCCTATTGGTAAATTCCTTGGCAATTTTAAAGTTAACATCGGCATCCAAGAGCGCTCTACGGACTTCCTTCGTGGTCTCGGCTACGTTAATTTCGGTGATTTGTCCGTGTCCTTTAAGGACATGAAGGGCTTTATCTAACTTTTCGCTTAAATTATCAAACATATGTTTTGCAATTTTGAGGGGAATGCAAATTTAACAATATCAGCGCTAAGTATGCTCATGCTTAATGAAAAAGCGAAAATTTTGATAAATTTATTTTTTTCTTAGCCCCCGTTAAAAATTTAGAGCATAGTTATAGCTATGCTCTAAATTTTTAACGGCGGCTAAGCGAAATGAAACAGACAAAAACTTGCTTTTCATTTAGCTGAAGTATAGGGTCTAGAATGAAACCTAAAATCAACAAAACAAAAGAGCACTCATGAAACATGAGCGCTCTTTTCTGGGATGTGGGGCAAAAAAGGTATTAAGTTTTCATGACAATTCCCAGTTTCATAACTCCATCAACAGCACCAACGCGGCCCAACTCTTTACTGTTGGCTGTGTATATCTGGATGTTATTCTTATCAATAGTCTCTATTTGAATAACTTTCTATAGTTTTTCAAAAATGAGGCGATCTGTACTATCATTTCCTACATCTTTCAATTCAATTCTCGTATCACTGTAAGAGACGATATCCCAATCTTCCGATAACTCTGTAAAATTTGTTGCAGACGCAAAAAAGATATTAAAATCAATATCTTCTTCTGAGCTATCATCATCCGTGGTAATGGACCAAGCTCCAGTAATCGAATTATCACCATTTACCGCCCGCAATAAGCCGCTGCTATTAAAAGTAAAACCAAAACCAGTAAAATCAGCAGTCTCATCCATTCCTTCTTCCTCAAACAGAGAAACAATCCATGTTCCAGATTCAGCGTTAGCATTAATTTCAGTTACACTAATACCTGTATTTTGTATGTCATCATCTTCAGACTTCTCACATGAAAAGATAAAAAATACTAGTAATGAGAGGATGTAAACTTTAATATTTTCCAATGTCATAAGATTCTTTTTTTAGTATTTATTTTTTCAAAAGCCTTTAGGGAAAAAATTCCCTAAAGGCGCTACTAATATTATTGTTTTTCAAAAACTACAATACTGAAATTGTTTTCATCATTTTGCTCTTTAAGCTCAATTCTTTGGGCCGTAGCCGATACAATTTCCCAATCATCAGTAAACTCATCAAAAGGCATGTTTTCACCAAAGTTTAAGAGGACTTTTAATTTTTGGCCGTCAGTCCTAATGATTCTCCAAAGTCCGTTGCCAAAGGCATCTGTTCCTTCATTTATAGTTATTTGATTTTCAGCCATAAAATCAAGACTATACCCTGCATAATCCAGTGTTTCATCTTCACCACTATCTACATAAGAAGCTACAATCCAACCTTCACCCAGCATCAAACTTCTGATTGCAACAACATCTGCATCATTACCACTGTCCTCGCAAACGCGCTGAAGTTCTAATTCATAGCCACTTTCGTTGGACTCAAATTCTAACTTATTACTGTAAATATCACGAAGAGGCCATTCAAAGCTTAGCCCGGGTTCATCACCCATTACAATAGCCATAACCAATTTTTGTTCTTCATTATATTTAATTTCCCAAGTACCTTCGGTTGTATTGATCCCGTTATCTAAGGTTACAACACCTTCAGCCATAAATTTGAATTCATAACCTAAAACCCTGTAAAAATCAACATCTTGTAATTCAATATCTTTAATCACCCAAGAACACTCCTTAAGTATATTCCGTAACGTATCTGGATCAATTTGTGGAAGGTCGTCTTCACATATTTGCTTCATGATGATACGGTTGCCTTCACCATTGTATAGCTTGATTCTATCATCACCTACATCATAAACATTCCATTCCAAATTAAAATCAACAGACATATCAAACTCCAGCTTCAGTTTAGCTCCATCATCATTAACAATAGCACTCCAAGTACCTTCTATCGTTGTAGCACCTCTAAAACCAGTTACTACTGTTCCATCTTCCTTAAAATTGAAAATATAGTCCACATACTGCCCAGTTTGATTAATATCATTTCTTTTAAATTCCTTTACAAACCAGATACATTCCACTAATTCTTCGTAGAAGTCATCCTCATCAAAATCATCGTCATTATAATCATCATCATCATCTTCATCACAAGCGTATCTAGCACCTTCTATAGTCCTTGCCAATTCTACATTACTATTAACAGCAACAGTAGTACCGTCATAAAGTTTCAAGGAAATTGGAAAATCAAAACTTAAAAAATTATCATCATCAAAACCTTTAAAAAACAATCTAAGATCCCTATCACTTTCGACAATGATAGAACCGCTCTGTTCTAAACTTGCATCAAAAGTAAATACCGTCATAGGGTACACAAAATCAATGCATTCAATATCATCATCATCACCACCTTCTTTACATTCGGCGGCCAATTCCCTTAGAACTTCAAAACTATCAATAGTAATTTCAGTAAAATCACCAGCAGTAATGGTTATTGGGAAGAGAATTTCTAAGAAGTCGGTATCATCGTCAACCTCATCAAAAATTTCTTCGATTAAATGAAAATCTTCCCTAGAATCTATAGTGATTTCTAATCCATTCACCTCAACGGTATAAGGAAATCTAATATCAAAACAACTGGCTCCATCGACTATATTGTCAAAAGAACCATCTTTGGTAGAGGTATTCTCTATTAACTTTGCAGTAGAAGAATTAGCTGTAATTGGCTGCTCTTGCGCATCACCCCCAATTACCTCAAACTCATCCTGACAAGAGGTAAAATTTAATGCAACCATCAGTAGGCTAACATACCCTGCATAACTAAAAAACTTTTTCATAACGATTTGATATTTATTGTTCGTACATTTCTAAAACAACACACTTTAAAAATACCCTACTTCTTTTTTTATTTTTTTTAAAATATATTTGACAAAAACAACTAGAGTGCAACCAATTCAAGAATCAAACGTTTGCCAAGAAAGCGTGTATAATGGTATTTTCAAGGATACCTCTAAAACGATTTTCAACTACATATATTATAAGTTCGGTAATGAAGAAAAAGCACATGATGCTGTACAGGAGGCTTTTATAAAACTCTGGGAAAACTGCGCTAAGGTACCGCCAAAAAAAGCTAAATCCTTTTTATACACTGTGGCCAATAACCTGTATTTGAATGTTCTAAAAGCTGAAAAAGTAAGGTTGAAGTATGCTGATAAAAGTTTAAAGACCACAAATGAAAATCCGGAATTTATTATGGAGGAGAACCAGTTCCAAGAAAAACTGGATGCGGCCTTGAATAGTTTGCCTAAAAATCAACGAGCTACTTTTTTAATGAATAGAATAGATGGGTTAAAATATACCGAAATTGCAGAACTGGAAGGCGTAAGTATTAAGGCCATAGAAAAACGGATGCATTTGGCACTGAAAAGTCTAAGGGAAAAAATTGATGGAATTTGAATAAAAGTAAGTATTGGGTTGTGAAAAGGTTCGTTTAAAGTTTAAAACCCATTATTTAAACGTGATAAAAACTGGTTCTAATTTTCTTTTCAAAGAAACACAGAACATAGGCAGATTGATAATTATTTTGAACACTACACTTTTATTGCTTTGAAAAAAAGTAGGGTTTTTTTCAAAGCAATTGTTATTAACGTATAAAGCTAGAACTAATGCAAGAAGATTACTTGGCAAAATGGCTCAACAATGAACTTTCGGAAGCAGAACTTTCGGAGTTTAAAAAGTCCGATGCGTATGCCACGTACCAAAAAATAAAAGCTACTACAGCGACCATGCAAGCTCCGAATTTTGATACAAATCAGGCTTGGGACCAACTGGAAGGACAGCGCAAGCAAGCAGAACCAAAGGTACTGACCTTATCTCCATTCAAATCTTTCCTTAAGGTAGCCGCAGTGGTAGCCGTAGTATTGGGAGGTGCATATTTCTATTTGAATTCGCTAAACGAATCTGTGACTACGCAATATGCAGAAACCAAAGAAATTATGTTGCCCGACTCCTCAGAAATAGTATTAAATGCAGAATCTCAAGTATCTTACGACGAAAAAGACTGGGACAACAAGCGGAAAATCTTCTTACAGGGAGAAGCCTTTTTTAAAGTAGCAAAAGGAAATACCTTTACCGTAACTACGGACCAAGGAACGGTTACTGTTTTAGGAACCCAGTTTAATGTAGAGAACCGAGATGGGTTTTTTGAAGTGACTTGTTTTGAAGGGGTAGTAAGCGTTCTTTACGACGGAGCGGAGAACAAACTTACTGCTGGAAACGCTATTATAGTTGTCAATGGAAAACTATCCAAGGCTAGCGCTGTAAAAAACAGCCAACCCTCTTGGATGCAAAACGAAAGTAGTTTCACTAGTATTCCGTTGAGTTACGTTTTGGCCGAGTTCCAGAGACAACATAATATAACAGTAGACAGTAAAGGGGTGGATACTAATCTTCTCTTTACAGGCTCTTTTAGTAACACGGATACAAACCTTGCACTTAAAAGTATTAGCGTTCCGCTACAGATAAAGTTTACATTAGAGGGGAATAACGTGCTGTTCTATGAGTAAAACGCAGCTTAGTTTACGTTCTTTATTTCTTTTTTTTATCAGTCTTTTACTTGCATTAGAAAAGGGCGTAGCGCAAGAACTGCCCAAAACTTCTATCGGTATCATTGAACTCATTAAGGAATTAGAAGAAAACTATCAAGTGAAATTTTCTTACTTGGATACCGATCTTACCGAAATTAAACTGGCAAAACCACATGGAAATACGCTCGATTTGATATTAGTTCAAATAAAGGAGCGTATACAATTGGATATCCAAAAACTAAGCGATAGGTATTACAGTATTTCCAAAAATAAACTTCTTAACATCTGTGCCAGCGTGCTGGATAATTTTGAACAGAATACCATACCGGGAGCTACCATACAAGTACTGGGAAGTCCCCGAGCTATGATAACCGACTTGGACGGTAATTTCTCCCTATCGGAAATTCCAAGAACCGCCACGATACAAATCCAACACATCGGTTTTAAAACACTTTTCATACCTGCGGAAAGCTTTATAGCGCAACCCTGTACCATTATCGCAATGGTTCAAAGCTATCAAGAACTGGAAGAGGTTGTGGTGTATAAATTCTTAACCGAAGGTCTAAAGAAACTGACAGATGGCAGCATAGAACTCAACAGCGCTGGGTTTGGAATCCTTCCTGGGCTTAGTGAACCTGATATACTACAAAGCATTCAATCGCTTCCAGGCATAAAAAGTGTAGATGAAACGGTGTCCGACATCAACATAAGAGGCGGAACGAATGACCAGAATCTCATTTTATGGGACGGAATTAAGATGTACCAATCTGGACATTTTTTTGGTTTGATATCGGCGTTTAATCCTTACTTGACAGATAAGGTTACGGTAATCAAAAATGGCTCAAGCGCTAAATACGGAGATGGTGTTAGTGGTGTCTTAGATATGCAAACCAAAAATACTATTGAGGATTCCTTCTTTGGTGGAGCAGGTTTTAACCTGATTAGTGGAGATGTATATGGACAAATTTCCATTACAGATAACCTAGCCGTACAATTCTCCGGAAGGCGCTCCCACACAGATTTTATTGACACACCTACCTATACCACATTTTCCCAGAAAGCTTTTCAAGATACTGAGGTACAAGCAAATAGTGATTTCTACTTTTATGACTTCACCGGAAAAGTATTATATGATGTGAATCCGCACCATCGCCTTCGCTTGAGTCTCATCCGCATGAATAACAACTTGGACTATGAGGAAAATGATACGGACGGAAGCCCAACCAACCTCAGCTATTTAGATCAAACCAATCTTTCGTTTGGTGGTATTCTAGAAAGCGATTGGACGGGTGCCTTTTCCTCCCAGCTAAGTCTCTATTACACCAACTATCAGTTAAATGCTTTGAGTATTTCTAACGATGCTAGACAACGATTGACACAAAATAATCTTGTTATTGAAAAAAGTGCTAAACTCAATACTACGCTTAACCTAAGTGAATATTTGCAATGGGACAATGGGTATCAAATAATCGAAACTGGGATAGCAAATAAAACAGACCTCAACGAGCCAGCATTCATCAGTAATATAAAAGGCGTAGTCTACAACCATTCTCTTTATTCAGAACTACGTTACCGTTCGCCCAACCAGAAACTAGCTGCTAGTACTGGCGGACGATTCAATTACATACAAAACACCGATACCTTTGCGGAACTGGTGATAGAACCTAGACTTAACATAAGCTATGAGCTGGCGCCATTTTTAAAAACCGAAGTAATGGGAGAGTTTAAAAGTCAGACGACGAGCCAGGTCATAGATTTAGAACAGAATTTTTTAGGTTTAGAAAAACGCAGGTGGGTACTGGCAGATGGTACCAATCTACCCATTACCAAAAGCAAACAAGGTTCTTGGGGCATAAACTATGACCAAAATAGCTTTTACGGAGGCATCGAGGCCTTTTATAAGGAGGTAGACGGAATAAATGTAAACACACAGGGTTTTCAAAACCAAAACCAGTTTGATGGGGAAGTAGGTAGCTATGCGATAAAGGGGATAGAACTATTACTTAACAAAAAGACCAACACCTATAGTACTTGGCTCAGTTATACTTATAATCAAAATGAATATAACTTTAATACATTAGTGCCAAGTACTTTTCCAAATAATCTGGACGTTATCCATTCCGTTACCTTAGCTGGCAACTACACCTATACAAATCTTAAAATAGGCGTGGGACTCAACTATCGTTCCGGCAGACCCTTTACCCTGCCCGATGCTGTGAATCCAGTTGACGATAGTGTTGTTCCGAATCAAATCGTTTATCAAGACCCAAATAACGCTAGATTATCAGAATATTTTAGGGCTGATTTCTCGGCTATCTACGACTTTTCACTCAACGATAAAGTTAAAGCATCGGCCGGCATATCCATTCTTAACTTTACCAACAGGCGTAACAATCTCAATACTTTTTTTAGATTAGACGAGACTAACGATATAGAAAGAGTGGAACGCGTTTCTTTGGGTGTAACCCCGAACGCAAGTTTTCGGATTCGGTTTTAACCCTTGTAAAGCCTATTTATTACGAGTACATGAGGAAAGGTAATCGCTGCTAAAAAAGAAAAGAAAAATGCCAAAGACGTACTTAAATTATCCTTGAATAAAAATAACATAATACCCATTCCTAGCACTGATATCAACCAATACGGAAAAGAGGATACTACATATTTTTTAATATTTGAAATATTCACCGTTCCATGTAGGTATTTAATTTGATCTACCATGGAAGGTAATGAATGCCAAAGGATAAAATATATAGCAAAAGCCAATAACAAAGAAGATGAATAGAAGACGATAGTGAGTACTAAAATAAAAAATAACTGTTTGACCACATTGAACCTTATTTTTTTCTTAGCATAACTAATTGCACCAAACAAGCAAGTTATTATTCCAATAGACAAAACACCATAACTATAAAAGTCAATGGGAATGGCAAATCCACATATTTCTTCTATAATCAAACTCACTTCCGTCGCATGTGCCGAAAAAATTAAAAATAAAATAAAGATACCATAGGCCGATAAAAAAATAGAGTTCAAAACTGATGGGACTTTTATTCTAGAGACCCAATGTTGTTCTCCAAAATGGTAGCCACTAAATAATATAAACGCTGCTAATGCTACTGTTGGAATAAATAAAAACAATGAGCCACTACCTAGCACAAAAAGAGTGTAATAAAACAAGGTACTAAGAAAGCCCTTCTGAGTATTCATTTTTTTATTAGCCTTTTGAAGTAACTTAATATCGTTAGCACCATGAAGAATCCCAAAAGTCAATATTAATATGTATGCCAGCATATTTTCAATAGCCTCTTCAAAATATATAGCTAACCACAGTGAGAAAAAGGTAGTTACTATGGTAAAGCTTCCTAAATCGATATTTTGAGCTACGTTTGTTTTCAATTTGTTTAATATTTTAACATTTTAATTAATCAAAATATGTTTAACTTTTTGTAAATTTACCTCAACAAAACCTTAAAAACTAAATATATGGAAAATTTAATGAGTTCTTTTTCTCTGATATCCAAAATGGCTACAGACGATTATGTTGGCTTCACCTTTTTTGTAGGTTCCATGGCCATGATGGCGGCTTCCGCCTTCTTCTTTCTTTCTATGAATGATTTCGATAGAAAATGGAAAACTTCGATACTAATATCTGGTATCATTACTTTTATTGCAGCGGTGCACTATTTTTATATGCGCGATTATTGGGAAGCAGTTGGTGAATCTCCAACATTTTTCAGGTATGTGGACTGGACGTTGACAGTTCCTTTAATG
>JBLHNI010000080.1:0-11186 GCA_047650615.1 Maribacter sp. | reverse complement strand
AACATGATACGGATGTCCTTTTTCCATTCCGGAATTGTAATGGTAGTATTCAATTCAATCGCATACACGGTATTCGGATTTAACGGATAGTTCTCGCCATCATCTTTCATAACACCCTCTTGGGAATCCCACATCCCAATTGTTGTACCTGCAGAGTGACCATAAGCGCCTAATGGATGTGTATAAATGGAAGGTCTTAATCCCGCTGCTTTCGACTCGGATAAGGCTTTTGCTAAAATTTCATTTCCCGTTCGTCCCTTTATCATATTCGTCGTTAAGAAATCTTGCACCCTATTACCATCCTTTAATCCATTCACAAGAAAATCTGGGGCGCTGGTCTCCTCGGGCTTTAAAACATAGGCCAACTCTTGGCAATCTGTATTTAATCTAAGATACGTAATCCCAAAATCGCAGTGCAATAGATCTCCCGGCATAATCACCATCTCATCTGGTTTGTTAGCAAAAGAGTAAAAGTTGGCATCGTTTTCATTGCTGGTGCGTTGCACATCTACTGTTGGGTGAAACCAAGTCTCTAAACCCATATCCGTCACTTTTTGGCGCATCCACCAGACCAGATCGGTTGTTTTGGTAACCCCAGGTGTAATTACTTTTTCTGAAAATGCCTCAGCTATAATATCATGGGTAATATCTACTAACTGATTAAAAATAACCATTTCGCGTTCTGTTCGCGTCTCTATCCACCGCACGGCCAATTGCTCGGCTGAGACTACTTTTGAATGCATTTTTTTTGGAAGGTTAGTCATAAACTCGTCATAATCAGTTTTATCCAAGCCGTCTGCTATATTGTGGTCTTTTGAAAAATTAAGCCCTATGGTATTTGGGTTGCGTTCTTCTATTAGCTGCATTAAGCGTTTCCATTGATTCGGTTCTTTTTCCTTATCCCATGCTGAAATTATATTGTTTCCAACATTGTAACGCGCCACGGCTAGTTTCTCAATCGTATTCTTTGCCTTATTCCTGTAAAACAAAAGGATAGTTCGTCTTCTGGCGTTTAACCAAGTAGCGGGCAACATCGTTTTCAACACAGGGTCTTCGTTGTATTCCCTAGAAATGACAACCCACATGTCTATTTCGGAGGTATCCATTAATTGAGGTAACAGCTTATTGAAACGGTCGTCCAATATTTCATCTACTACCCTAGCCCTATCTTGCTCGGGTAGTATTTGTTGGGCATTAAGACTGATTGTCAGCAGTAAAAGAGAAAAGCGTAAAACGTATTTCATGTCGGCTTTATTTATGCCATGAAAATACAAAAATATTGTATTCGCCAGATAAGATACTATCGGATTTCTATGTTGAAAATTCATCCAATTCATAGTGCGCCTCGATAAAAATAGTTGTAGCAACTTAAGCCCCGTATCCTATAACACTTTGCAAGGTAGTCTTCCGGTTGATCTTTCCGTTTTTAGTCTCCTTAAAATTCGCAACGAAAATAACATCCTTAGGAATTTCAAATTTATCGAGGAATGCTGCACCTGCTATTGTTCCCAAACTATTTCCGATATCCGATTTTCCTTCAACAAAGAGCACTAACTTTCGCCCTAATTTTTCATCCGGTAGTCCCGCCACAAAAAATCGCTGCGCTACTATTTTAGTCAATTTAGCTTCGATACGTTCAGGAAATAATTTGACCCCTCCCGAATTGATTACGTTATCATAACGGCCCAACCACTCAAATTCCGTTTCAGAAATCATACGTACCACGTCGTTGGTTACCACTTCGGTATCGCTTATACTGGATGCATTAATTACTAAGCAATCGCGGTTATCCATTGTTATGCTTACCTCCGGTAGCACCTTGAAGACATTGCTCTCTTGGTCAGTTTCTATATTTTTAAGATGATTTATACGCTTTAAGGCAATGTGGGTTATCGTCTCCGTCATGCCATAGGTTTCGTAGATGTTGGTCGGTTTATCCTGTACCAATTCCTTTAAATCATCTGAAAAGGGTGCGCCTCCAACAAGCAGCATTTTCAGATGATGTATTTTAGCTATTGAATTTCTTAGTTGCAGCGGTACCATAGCGGCAAAATCAAATTTTGCGTTAGTAGCCCCCAAAGGATTTGATACTGGTGCTACACAAATTATATCCAAACCTAAAACTAGGGCACGAACAAGCATCATTTTACCAGCAATAAATTCCGTAGCTAGGCAATGTAGTACTGTGTTTCCTGGCTCTAATTCAAAAAATATCCCTGTTGCAAGAGCAGAATTGACCATATGCTCCTTTTTGATAACAAGCTGCTTTGGTGTTCCCGTAGAACCGGATGTTTGTACCGTTATCGTAAGTGATGTCGACAACCAATCCAAAAGAAAATCTCCGATATGCTCTTCATACGCCGCTCCTTCCTTTATAAAACAATAAGCTTGTTCCTGTAAGGTCACAGTAGTGTAAGAGACTCCGTTCAATCGGAATTCCGGATGTATGGTTCTCTCTTTCAATTATTCTAATTCTTTTGCATTAAACTCCTCCTCGGATAAAACCTTGCCTGTGAGTTTTTCTTTCCAATTTTTCCACCTATACATTTGAGAAAAAATAAACAGAAGTATGGGAAAGACCACAAAAATCGGAATTAAAACATCCCACCCTAGGACAGGGTCAGAAATATCCCGGTAGACGGAATTGGTCTGAAAAGCGGTCCAATCCGCTGTGACCAATAAAGCCGCAGTTAGGTTGTTAGCCGCATGGAAGCCCAATGCCAACTCCAAACCTTCGTCCATAAGGGTAATGATACCTAAAAAGAACCCTGTACCTATATAATAAATCAAAATACCGTAGCCTATTTTTTCAACCTCCGGATTGGCAATATGCATAAGGCCGAATAACAAGGAAGTAAAGACTAAAGGGAACCATCTATTTTTGACTGCAACCCCTAAACCCTGCATCATATACCCCCTAATAAAATACTCCTCCATACTGGTCTGTATTGGAATCAGAAGTATCGCTACTACTGCTAGAATCAAAAAAGGACCTAAATTAAAATTGTACTCGTAGTCCTCTGGAGACAAATACATTTCTAAAAAGATAAAAAGAACCGTTATGACAGCCCATAGCACAAAAGCAAACAGCACTCGAGACCAATCTATTTTTTTTCTGGAGGTGGTAAGCGCTGTTATGGTTTGTTTATGTGCAAATTTTACAAAGAGAAAAAGGAATAGCAACCCTATTGCAAACATCACCAACATATAAAATAAAAAGGGGTTAGAACCCAAGGCTCTAGATAGTATACCCATATCCTCATTTGCGGTCAACAAAATAGACAACGACCCTGTTTTTGCTATCAATGCCATCACAAGGGGTATTGCCCCAACTATCTGCCAGCCAAAAAACACAATAATAATACCCACTAAATAGCGCCAACCTTCACTCCATCCTTTATACGCCTGTTCTAAATACATAAACTTTCAATTAAATGTTCTTGCCATAAGGCGTTCCTATCGTAATAAATACCTCCATTAGACACGGTTAACGGACTATCAAAATTATTCGTGAATAACCCCCCTGTTCCCAAACCTTGGGGTAAGGCGTTTCCTAAAGTAGCTGTCCATTGCGCAATAGCGTTAAGTCCAACATTACTTTCCAAGGCACTAGTTACCCACCATCCTATATTATGCTTCTTTGCTATAGCGATCCACTCCTCGCTGCCTTGGAAGCCGCCTACCAAACTGGGTTTTAAAATAATATACTGTGGGTTTATCCTTTTCAATAGTTCTTCCTTCTCGGTGAAATCAGTTACCCCAATAAGCTCCTCATCTAAAGCAATGGGCAAGGGTGTGCGCTCACATAAGGTTTTCATGTACTCCTGTTGACCTTGTTTAATGGGCTGCTCAATAGAATGTAAACCCAATTGCGACAATAGCTTTAGTTTATCTAATGCTTCGTCTGGTGAAAATGCACCGTTGGCATCTACGCGGAGTTCTATTTTATCTTTATCAAATTTCTTTCGGATAGACTCTAATAAATTAACCTCGGCATCGAAATCGATAGCACCTATCTTCATTTTTATACAACGGAAACCTTCTTCGATTTTTTGCTGTATCTGTTCGTGCATATATTCCGGTTCTCCCATCCAAATGAGTCCATTTATTTCAATAGGACGTGCTGATTTCGTAAAGTCCGAAGGAAAAAGCTCAAATGGATTTTCCGATGTAAGGGATAGTGCTGCTTGTTCTAATCCGAACTGGATACTCGGATATTGATTTAACGCCGTTAACAAGGTTTTTTTATCAGTTTCAATATTAGCAATCAACCAATTAAGCTGCTCCTCGTAACCTGACACATCATCGTGGCTTAGACCTCTAAAAAGTCCGCACTCCCCAATTCCATAGCGTCCATTTTCCTCTAAAATCAAAAACCAGGTTTCCTTGGTTCGCAAAACCCCACGCGAAGTACCGCTGGGGCTCTTAAAATTTAAATCATACTTTTTATACCTTGCTTTCATAGAAACGTATAAATTTAGGTATATTTTCAGTGTTTAAAAGAAATTCATGAGCAGTATCGGAGAAAAAATTATTTGGATTACGGGAGCCTCCTCAGGCATTGGCGAGGCCTTGGCCTACGAACTTTGCAAAAACGGAAACCGACTCATATTATCCGCACGAAGGGAGGATGCGCTAGAACGCGTAAAATCCAACTGTAGTGTTCCTAAAAACGTAGCCGTTCTACCACTAGATCTCTCTGATTTTGATTCGCTTCCAGGCATCACAGAAAAAGCAATAGCAAAGTTCGGGAAAGTTGATATTTTAATTAATAACGGAGGTATTAGTCAACGTTCCCTCATCGCTGAAACCAAATTTGAAGTATTTAAAAAGATGATAGATGTTAACTATTTGGGAACAGTTCAGTTAACCAATTCATTACTCCCGCATTTTATAAAAAATAAACAAGGACAATTTGTCACCATAACCAGCTTAATGGGGAAGTTTGGATCACCTTATCGTTCGGGTTATTGTGGAGCAAAACACGCCTTACATGGCTTCTTTGATGTGTTACGCATGGAGCATGAGAAAGATGCTATAGCCGTTACGCTTATCTGCCCAGGATTTATTCAAACGAATGTGGCCAAAAATGCTTTGACCGCAGACGGAAGCGCCCAAGAAAAACAGGATGAGGCCACAGCCAACGGCTTGCCCGTTGCAACATGTGCAAAAAAGATTATTCATGCAATAGAAAAGAAAAAATTTGAAGTCTATATAGGTGGTAAAGAAACGTTCGCCGTTTACTTAAAACGTTTCTTTCCTAAGGTGCTACATAACGTAGTATTAAAAAGTGCCGTACGATAACCTTATTTGAAATTAAACCAAAAGCGAACACCATCAGCCGTTCTATCTGTATTTAAGTTGGTCTGCAACTGATTTGCCAACCTATTCATTAAACGTATGCCCATGGAGGAATTTGCCCTTTCCTTAGTATCCTCCGGTAATCCTACACCATTATCGGTATACTCAAAGAATCCTTCCTGACCAGAAAGCTGTCTTATATGGATATAAATTTTTCCGTCATCCTCATCATTTGGAAACGCATATTTAAAAGAATTCGAAACCAGCTCGTTCAAAATTAATCCAAACGGAATTGCACGATCTATATCCAACTCCACCCCTTCCGCATCAATAGTAATGTTGATATTGTGTCCCCCCTTTTTATATACAGATTGCACACTATTGATAAGGCTTTCGATATAGCTCTGCATTTCTATTACCGACAAATCATCGTTCTGGTATAGCTTCTGATGAATTAATGCCATTGCCTTAACCCTACTCTTTCCCTCCTCCAAAGCCTCTATGACTGCTTTACTTTGTGTATTTTTGGTCTGTAAACTCAGAAGACTAGAGACCATCTGTAAATTATTTTTTACACGGTGATGTATCTCCTTAAGTAAGGAATCTTTCTCTACCAGCGCGTTTTCGATAATATGCTTTTGCTCGGCGATAAGCCTTTGGTTTTTTATACTTTTTAGATACGCATAAACCAAGCCTGCAAAGCCAAGTAGCGTAAATACCAATGAAATAAAAACAAGGCTAATGCTCTTATCCTTTTCAATAATATCTATTCTAGATTTCTCCAAGGCCAACTTCTGTTTTTCCAGCATATTTCTGGAATTTTCCAAATTTTGATTCAGTACAGAGGTGAGTTGCTGATTTATAATTTTAGAGTTATTATCCTCTATTGAATCCCTTATTCTTACGTTTCGTTTTAAGTACGTAGAAGATGACTTATAGTCACCGGTTCTATCATAATATGCAGCATAAAGACTATTTTTTTTTAGGATATTAGCCGCTTTTCTGGGTGTATCTATTTCACTTAAATAGTCAGTAGCCTTTGCAAAATCATTTAATTGTAGGTAGCTCTCCGCCAACTCCAAAGAATTTTCAATTAAATCTGAAGAAAATTTACCTTTGTTGTATTTGTTTATAGTCTCCACACTCTCTTCCAGAAAAGAAATGGCTTTTTTATAATCCTTGTCTAACACATGGCATTTACCAATATTTCCTAAAATTTTTCCTTTTAACACATGGGCAGCTATAAGCTCTTGTTCCGTTCTATCTGATAAAATATCATTGAAGTAAACATCCATGAAAGCGTTTGCCTTTTTAAAATAAGATAAGGCGGTAGGGACCGACTTATCCAATCTAAGATAGTTGCCTACGTTGTTATTATAATTTGCTCTAGCATAAAAATCACCCTCTTCAATTAAGCTTTTCTGTTCCGCTATATAATCCTTCATAGCTTTACGATATTGCCCTAAATTGGAATAAATATCATAAAACATGATATTCTCCGTAAGTCCCAATTCTCGTTTCATACTACGGATTTCAAACTGTCTTTCATAAAGTTCTAGTTTGGAATAATTGGTATCCATCAATTCTAGAATGATGGTTTTAATTTCTAGTTCAAAAAAACTATGCTCATCGTATAAACTTTTAGTGATTGCCAAGCTTTTTTCATAGTCCCCTAAATCATAATATATCTGGGACTGAATAAGTTGATAGTTAATAACAGCTATAGAATCGTTGGTTTTTTGTGAAGTATTGAGATATCCATTAACAGAATCTAGCCAATCGTAAGCAGAATTATTGGTGTACCTATTTGGGGTTTCAAAGAAGAATTTAGAACGCTCCTTACCTCCCTGTAGTTCTTTGAACTCCTTAAAAAAATCATGTTCTTGAGAAACGATGTCCTGGGCGTGCAAAGCACAAACAAAAAGAAGAGCAAATATAAATACCGTTGTCCTCAAATAAATAAATGTTTTCATATGATGTACTACACTACCTCAAACATAAGAATATTCCTTGATTTTGCTAGTTTTTTGTTGTGACCAAATCCTTAAACAAACAATGAACTACGCTTTTTAAAACACCTTAAACACGTGCAAGGTGCTGCACGTGTTGCTGCTGGGAACTCTAAATACCTTTGATACTCCCACTAAAAAGAACTAAATCATTAAAAATCAGTATTTTAAATATTTTCAAAATCTATTATTTAGCCAAACAGCTATTACGTTATACGGCCAAAATAAAAATATGACATACTCCGGCAAGAGTTCTCAAAATGTTGTGTAAGTAGGGATTATTGTTGTTTAAAGACAGAATTGTATACAGGGTGTTTCAGCCATTTATAGAAGTAAATGGCACCGTATGAAGCTAAAAAAGTAAAGCAACCTGACAATTTAGAATCGCCGTCCTCTTAATTTGACACAATAGTTCTTACAAAGGATTTAAGAATTCATTGCGGATATAATAAATTCCTTAAAGTCCTTAGAAATAGGAATAAGGTTATTATTAATCATAATATCCTTAGAATTTATGGCATCAATATGATCTACGTTTACAATATACGACTTATGCGCCCTATAGAATTTATTCTTGGGTAGCTTTTCTAAGTAGTCCTTTAAGGGGGACCTCACCAAAAATTTCTTATCAGCAGTATTTACCTCTAGGTATACATTATCAGCCTTTATAAAATGAATGTCACCAAACTGAATTCTGTAGTAAAGATGTTGTTTTTTGACAAAAATAGAATCCTTTAAAATAGAATTAGACATTGCTACATTATCGTTCGATTCACCATTCTCGGTATTGCCATCCTTAAGAGCTTGTTTTCCGTAGATAAAATTTGACAATGCAATCTCTATAGAGGTGTATAAGTCCTGCTGTTCAAAAGGTTTCACCAAATAACCGTTGGGCTTTACGGTCTTAGCATTTTCAACAGTAGCCCTGTCCGAGTTTGAAGTAACGAATATAAAAGGTATGTCGTAATTATCTCGAATATGCTTACCTAAATCTATCCCAGTTTTATCAGAAGCTAATATAATGTCTATCAAAACTAAGTCAACTTGCTTTGATTTCAACACCTCTACCGCTTGTTCGTAAACGATAACGTTATCCACTATTTCATAACCAATCTCCTCCAACATCGACTGCATGTCATCTGCGATAATGACGTTATCCTCAACTATGAGTATTTTAATAGCTTGTTCCAAAGTTATATATGGTTTAGATGTTTTATACTCAAAATTACAAAAAATAAATATAACTAAAGTAAAACAGGATTGCCAATAGAAATGTACTCAAAGCTAACTTTTTAAGTTCCGGATCCAATGCTTGTGGACTCTTAGTTTTCCTAACAAATCCTAAATGAATGAAAATTGGAACAAAAGCAACGAGACATACCAACTGAATATAGTTCACAAAATCAGAAAAAATAAATCCAGACACACAAATCAGAGATAAAATCAATAGCAGCGCATGGTACTTTTTACCCCTTTCAAAACCTATTTTTACAACCACCGTATTCTTACCTGACAGTTTATCTGATTCAAAATCCCTAAGGTTATTTAAATTTAGAACCCCAACACTTAATAAACCTATACCAATTGCAGGAAGTAAAGAAATCAATGGGATGCTTTTTATATATAGAAACATACTTCCTAAAACACCCACCAAACCAAAGAATACGAATACAAAAATATCACCTAAACCTCTGTATCCATAAGCCGTTTCGCCAACAGTGTATTTAATTGCTGCCCAAATACTTATCCCTCCCAACAACAAAAACAAAAGAGATAAAAATAGATTGTCGCTACCGAAAGCAACGTATAATAAGCCAACTACAAGAATCATGCTAATAAAGGAGGAAAGCACTATGCCGTTTTTTAACGCCTTACGAGTCAATAAACCACTCTGTAAAGCTCTTTTAGGGCCAATTCTACTATCATTATCAGTACCCTTAACACCGTCACCATAATCATTGGCAAAGTTAGAAGTTACCTGAAAGCCAATAGTAGTCAGGATTGCTAGAAAAAAAATAGTATGATTTATTTCCCCATATATACTCGCAATAGCCGTACCCACAAGGATTCCTGAAACGGATAAGGGAAGTGTTCTTGGTCTGGCAGCATTTATCCAAACTTTTAGGTCTGTCACTAGTAAGGGTCCTCTATTTGAATTCGTTTTCCTTCTTTGTAAGAAGCTACAAATGCATCATCAAAACCTAGATTGACCAATTGCTTTCTAAAGGATTGCGCTTCAGCCAATGTTCCAAAATTACCTAAAGAGTAGGAATAAAAAGGATTTGTTTTCACAAACAAGGTATTAGTTAGGGCTTCGGAAGCCAAAGTGATGTTGTTATCCACAAAAGACTTTACCTGTACAGAATAAATCTTCTCCTTTTCTAAAAATTCCTTGGCCAAATAAAATTCCTTTACCAAACTTAGTTCGGCGTTCTGAACCTTTAAATTATCAATCCGAGTTTTTATGGCATCTAGACTATCGATGGAAACCAATAGATTGTTATTCTGTCTTTCATAACTGTTAGACATACTCCAACCTGCTGCCAAGGAACCAAACGCCAAGCCACCGATTAAAAAGAAGGTAGTTATACCTGCAAAAATATTGCGCTGTATTTTACTTGTCTTAAGCTCCTTGTTCTTGAACTTAATCTGGTCCAATAAACGTTCGTTGATAATTTGTGCCTTATCAATGTCTTTGTGGAGTTCTAATAAATCACTTTCCTCTATAAACGGCATCTGTGGAATATTTAAAAGCTAAACTTGTTAAATGTAAGTAAAATTTGAAAATATATTTTAAATTCTACGGTATATATACACAAAAATAAACCTTACAACGCAGTACACCAACAAAAAGGGAATGATTTGTTAGTCATAAAACTGAAATACAAGCGATTAAGAATTTTATCATTCAACATATTAATCTTCTGCCAAACGTATCCCGTCATCTTCCAACTTTATTTTTCTTGCCTTATAAAGTGTCCCCAAACCTTTCTTAAACGTTTTCTTGCTCATCTGCATGATATCCCTTATTTCTTCAGGACCCGATTTATCGTGTAACCCTAAAAAGCCACCTTGCTCCTTAATTATATTATAAATTTTATTTGCTGCCGGTTCCAAAACCCTGCTCCCTAAAGGCTGTAAGGAAATGTCTATTTTATTATCCTTTCTGATAGTTTTTACACAACCTGGAAGAACATCGCCAATATTAATGGTTTTGAATACCTCATTAAAATACACCAACCCTTTGTGTTTTTCATTTACGATTACCTCCCAACCTAAATCGGTTTGCCTTGTGACTACCAAAGCTACTTCGTCCCATTCCCTAAACTGCAAACTCTCGTTGCTCAAAAATTTATCTAATTTATTAGAGGCAACTAGTCTTCCGCTGCGGCTGTCCAAATAACAATGCACTACATACCATTGCCCTTCTTTCATTTTATCTCGCTGCTCTCTAAAGGGCACCAAAAGATGTTTCTCTAGTCCCCATTGCATAAACGCACCAAATTCATTGATTTCAGCTACCTGCAACAATCTGGATTCACCTAGCATAATGTAAGGTTCTAGTGTTGTAGCCACAGGCCTTTCATCATAATCCAAATAACAGAACACCTCAATAGTCTTTCCTATTTCATAACCTTCCGGAACATATTTATTGGGCAAAAGAACATCGTTACCTTCTTCGTCACCTAAAAAAAGTCCTACACTGGTATCCCTAAGTATTTCTAACCTATTTTTTTTACCTAACTCAATCATTCTACAAAATTACATTTTATATTTCGCAAGACCACTTTATTCAGGCTCAAGTTCTTTACTAAACCCTTTTCGTATCACAACGCTGAACCATAAGAAATTAAACCAAAAAAAGCCGTTTCTTTT
>JBLHNI010000079.1:0-11216 GCA_047650615.1 Maribacter sp. | reverse complement strand
ATTGCAAAATGCTTTTTGAAATTACTACCTCAATGAGGTATTGTTACCTAAGCTGCGATTACTAACACCAAGGAGCTCAAGATTCAAACAACAGGTAATTAACACCTCTTTGCTTTAAAAAACGACACTATAGCAACCGAGAAGCTGTTGTTATTGCCAAGACTATCTAAAGAGGGCTTGACCGCTCGTTTATATCTAAATCATTTGTAATACCTTAGATGAAAATCGTTTTTCATGCCTAAAACAACAGAACGGAACATCTCCCTAACGGGAACTATCAGATTTACTGGACTCAAACTTAACAATACAGCATCTTATGCTGCAGGAGTCCCTGGAATCAAAGCAGCACTGCAACATAGTTTTAAGGAAATGGGAGCCCTAGAAGCCCTTTCTACGCTTTCAAAAATGAACCAAAAAGATGGTTTTGACTGTCCTGGTTGCGCTTGGCCAGACCCAGAAGCACCATCTAAACTAGGAGAATATTGCGAAAACGGAGCGAAAGCCTTGGCCGAAGAAGCTACCTACAAAAAAGTAGATGCCCATTTCTTCAAAACACATAGCGTTGAAGAAATCTCCACGTGGTCCGATTTTAAAATCGGAAAGAGCGGAAGACTTACGAGTCCTATGGTACTAAAAGAAGGTAGTATCCATTACGAACCCATTTCTTGGAAAAATGCTTTTACCCTTATCGCAGACGAACTTAAGGCGCTAAACCATCCTGATGAAGGTGTTTTTTACACCTCCGGAAGGTCTAGCAACGAAGCTGCTTTCCTATACGGACTATTTGTTAGGGCATTTGGGACCAATAACATGCCCGATTGTTCCAATATGTGCCATGAGAGCAGCGGTGTTGGACTTTCGGAAACCTTGGGCATTGGAAAGGGTTCTGTTACCTTAGAAGATTTTCATGAGGCCGAAGTAGTCATGGTTATTGGGCAAAACCCAGGCACGAATCACCCCAGAATGCTCTCGGCACTGGAGGCCTGCAAAAAAAACGGTGGAAAAATAATTAGTGTTAATCCACTAGCAGAAGCCGGACTCATCCGATTCAAAGACCCACAATCGGTTAGTGGGGTCCTCAAAGGCACTTCCTTAACGGATATTCATCTACAGGTTAAAATAAACCAAGATGTAGCACTACTTAAACTACTCATGAAAAAATTGGCAGCGCAGGATGCCAAAGGAGAAAAAGTGTTTAATCACGAGTTCATCAATACCTACACTAACGGATACGAATCTTTCCTATCTGATCTCGAAAATTATACCGAGGCAACATTATTAGAATTATGTGGGATTGCTTCCGAGCAAATAGATGAAACCGTAGCACTACTTGCGAAAAAAAATAAAATCATCATCTGCTGGGCCATGGGCCTTACACAGCATAAAAATGGAGTCGCCAATGTTAAGGAATGTGTCAACTTGCTACTGCTAAAAGGTAGTTTGGGAAAACCAGGCGCCGGTACCTGCCCCGTTCGCGGGCACAGCAATGTACAGGGCGACCGCACGGTAGGCATCATGCACCACGTATCCCTAGAATTGAACCAAAGCCTAAAAAAGGTATTTGGTTTTACACCACCCGAAAAAGAAGGCTTGGATACGGTACACGCCGTACAAGCTATGCATGAAGGAAAGGCAAAAGTATTCATAGCCTTGGGCGGAAATTTTGCGTCGGCGGTGGCGGACACCCAATATACAGCAGAAGCGCTTCAAAGATGTAACCTAACAGTGCAAATCAGCACCAAACTCAATCGAAGTCATTTGATTACGGGTCAAAAAGCCTTAATACTCCCTACACTTGGCCGTTCAGAAAAAGACATTAAAAATGGCAACCAACGTTTTCTTACCGTAGAAAACAGCATGGGAAAAGTACACCGTACCAAAGGGGTATTGCCTCCAAAATCCGACCAACTAAAAAGTGAACCGGAAATTATTGGTGGTATGGCCGATGCATTTTTTAAGGGAGACCATTCGGTGGACTGGAAAAACCTAGGCTCGGATTACAATGCTATTCGAGAAAAAATAGCAGCGACCATTACCGGATTCGAAGCGGTTACAGAAAAATCAAAAGGAACAGGCTTTTACCTACCAAATAATGTACGTGAACTTGATTTTAGCAAGCTCCCAAACGGCAAGGCTCAATTTAGTACTTGTGCAGTCGCGGACCATAAAATGAAACCAAACGAGCTATTACTCATGACCATACGCTCCCATGACCAGTTCAACACCACTATTTATGGACTCGATGATAGATACCGCGGCATCCATAACGAGCGTAGGATTATTTTTATGAATCAGGCCGATATGACAGCTCAGCACTTCAAAAAACTGGAAATAGTAGATTTAGTAAGTAATTATGATGGGATTGAGAGAAGGGCAGAACAGTTTTTAGTTGTTCCTTACAACATACCTAAAGGGAACGTTGCCGCCTATTTCCCAGAAACTAATATGATTATACCCTACAATCATTTTGCGGATTATAGTAATACGCCCATTAGCAAGTCGGTTATTGTGAGCGTGGAGAAAAGATAGTAGAGTAGTTTGTTGCTGGTAATGCAAAGCTTCACAGTTAGGAGTAAAAACCAGTATTAAGAACGTATTTCGCATATATTTTAAGGGGCGCAAAGAAGGTTGAAGTGAGTATCGAAAACGCTCGCGAGGTGACAGAGTATCGAAACAAAAAACCAGATTTAAACGGTTGCCTCGCAAGAATGACTTCAGGAAAGTTTAGTTAAGCGATTACACCCAACTCAACCCCGATATTTGCTTGGGTTGAACTAGAAAAGATGTAGCTTTAAGCGTAATTAATTTAAAGATAACCAAAAGAGTGTACTGTATTATAGACATAGAGACCACAGGAAACGGAATAAAAGGCAACCGTATTACCGAAATTTCCATATTAAAATATGACGGTCATGAACTGGTAGACGAGTTTACCAGCTTGGTGAATCCGGAATGTGAGATTCCTTATTTTATTACTGGACTTACCGGTATCGACAATGATATCGTCAGAGATGCTCCTAAGCTAAATGAAATTGCATCTAAAATCCTTGAAATAACAAACGACACTATTTTCGTTGCGCACAGTGTAAATTTTGATTACAACGTCATCAAAAATGAGTTGAAAGACATCAGCATGGAATTTTCCCGTAAGAAACTTTGCACGGTTCGCCTTTCACGTAAATTACTCCCAGGATATAACTCATATAGTCTAGGGAAATTATGCTCTGCTATCGGTATTCCGTTAACTGACCGACACCGAGCACGAGGAGATGCCCATGCGACAATGCTCCTATTTCACAAACTTTTGAGAACCCAAGGAGCAGAAAAAGTATTTAAATCTTTTTTAAACGCTAAGTCACAAGAAGCTACCTTACCGCCAAGCCTACCTAAAGAAGAATTCGAAAAACTACCTTCAACACCAGGAATATATTATTTTAAGGATGCTAAAAGAGGCATCCTTTATGTTGGGAAAGCCATTAATATTAAAAAAAGGGTGGTGAGTCATTTCTACGATAAATCCAACAAAGAATTGGCTTTATGCAAGGATACCCATTTTCTGGACTTCGAAGAAACAGGAAATGAATTAGTGGCCCTCTTATATGAATCAGGAGAAATTAAAAAACATTTCCCCAAATACAATCGTGCCCAAAAGAGAACCGTACAGCAATATGCCATTTTTAGCTATGAAGACAGGAACGGAATCATCCATTTGGCACATAATAAGCTAAAGCTCGCTCCAAACCCGCTTCATATCCATTATAACCTTACAGATTGTCGAGCGCATATGGAAAAACTTTGTGAAGATTTCGAACTTTGTCCAAAATATTGTCATCTGCAAGAAAACGTACCACACTGTTCCCATTTTAGACTGAATAAATGCTCCGGTATCTGTAAGGACATCATGCATTTACAAGAATATAACAGCAAGGTACAATTGGCTATAAACTCCCTTAAAGAGAAAAAAAACAATTATATAATTAAAGGCAGAGGAAGAACTACGGAAGAGCAAACAATTGTATTGGTCAAAAACAACTTATACGCAGGCTATGGTTTTGTACCCAAGGAAGCCCAAATTATAACTTATAAAAACTTAGATCCCTTTTTAAAACTACAGAAAAACACCTTGGAAAGGCAACGCATCGTAGCTTCCTATGTTTTAAAATATCCTAAATCAATGATGGAAATCGAAAAAGAAGTTTGGAGTATGGATTACACTTAATCGTTAAGATTACGGTACATACGCATCACGAAGATGACCCATACCACAAAAATAACAGCTACAAAAATCGAATATATTAATACAAAATCCACTATCTTTTTCCCTTAAAATAATTCATAAACCCTAGAATGGTAGGTACCCAAAACGCTATAAAAATAGCATCTAGCTTTTTACCGCTAAGAAAAAGTACTTCAGAAACAACTATAATGGACAAAACAACCAAGAGTAATATACAGTTCATTACTCCGATTTGTTGAATAAAATTTTTAATCATCGCCGTAGTACAAATCTTACTTAAAGTTAGTAATTAAATTAACACAAAAATCATTTTTATTAAGTTTTCTTTAACAATTACTAAATCTAAATAGAAGCAGGATTAAAACAAAGAAATTCATAAAAAAGTGGCGTCTAACAGAAATTGATATGGAAATCTAAAAAAACGTTTAGCCTATCTAACGTCAATTTATTACGCTGCTAAGGTTTATCAATAATCGCAATAAACATTCTTATAAAAACCTTATACCTGCAACAAACAACTACTCCTTTTTTCTTTCGCTATTGATAAAACTTAGTAAAACCGCAACCAAAATAACACAAACCAAGGCAAAAATACCTATCATTATTATTCCGTTCCTCGAATTAACCAAAGGATAAAATGTATGTATCCTATAGAAATTAGAATCCTTATTCAAGATTATTGGTATTCAAACCGAACATATCATAAAGAGGACAAAAACTGACCAAAAGCGTTAGCGCAAATAAATTGGCTATAGCAAGAAGCACAAACGAAGAAGGCCCTTCTACCATACCTAAATACACTTTAAAACCTCCAATTATTACGATTATAGTTTAGAAGGTCCTGTCTAAAATACCCATGTTTATTTTCTTACCCACTTTGCTCTAACACTCCTAACCTATTGCAATGCCTCCTTTTATGGTTAAAACAGCAAGCAACCATTGTATAAAAACTACTAGTTACACCGCAAAGTTATGCGGACATTCGTAAACAAAAAATGCTAATTATCAGGTTTACAATGTCGAAGGACACACATAATTTGTAATCGCAACGCCCTCTTTTTTGATTGCACCAAAACCTCCAGAAACATCGATAAGGTTGTGAATACCTCTACTTTTCAAAATAGATGCTGCAATTACGGAACGATACCCTCCTGCGCAATGCACAAAAAATTCTTTCTGCTTAGGGAATTGAGAAAGGTAGTTATTCAGATTACTCAAGGGTGTATGCGTAGCATTAAGAACATGCTCCGATGCGTATTCACCTTCTTTCCGAACATCAAAAATAGGCGTCTGCTCAGCTGCCACTTTTTCTTTAAAATCCGCAGCAGATACCGAAGTGACACTATCTGTTTCCTTCCCCTCGGTTTCCCATGCGTCTATACCACCCTTTAAATAGCCCACCGTTCCATCAAATCCTACTCTGGATAATCTAATGATAGCCTCTTCTTCTTGGCCCTCTGGTATGACCAATAGTAAAGGTTGTTTGGTGTCTGCTACCAAAGCACCGACCCATGGCGCAAAATCCCCATTAAGCCCAATGAAAATAGAACGTGGAATATGTTTAGCCACAAACTCCTCTTGATGCCTTACATCTAAAATTAACGCTTCTGTGGTGTTGGCTGCCAGCTCAAATTCCTTTGGAGACATTGCCGTTGTGCCCCTATCCAATACGGTAGCAATATCTTCATAACCTTCCTTATTCATTTTTACATTCAAAGGAAAGTATTTTGGTGGTGGCAATAGTCCGTCCGTCACCTCTTTAACAAACTCCTCCTTAGTCATATCGCCACGTAAGGCATAATTCATTTTCTTCTGGTTGCCCAAAGTGTCCACGGTTTCCTTCATCATATTCTTACCACAGGCCGAACCTGCGCCATGTGCCGGATATACAATAACCTCGTCAGCTAAAGTCATGATTTTTTTTCGTAAACTATCAAATAGCGTTTCCGCAAGTTGTTCCTGCGTGAGGTGAACTGCTTTTTGCGCAAGGTCTGGCCTTCCCACATCACCCAAAAATAATGTATCCCCTGAAAAAATAGCATAATCTTTACCGTCGGCATCTCTTAAGAGGTAGGTGGTACTCTCCATCGTATGGCCTGGTGTATGTAGTGCCTTAATCGTAAGCGCTCCCAATTTGAATTCTTGACCGTCGGTTGCGATAATCGCATCAAAAGTAGGGTTCGCAGTAGGGCCAAATACGATAGGTGCCCCGGATTTTTCAGATAAGGTAACATGGCCGCTTACAAAATCGGCATGGAAGTGGGTCTCAAAAATATATTTAATTTTTGCATTGTCTGCCACTGCACGGTCCATATACGGCGTTACTTCACGCAAAGGATCTATAATAGCGACTTCTCCGTTACTCTCTATATAGTAGGCACCTTGTGCCAAACATCCCGTATAAATCTGTTCTACTTTCATAAGTTGAATTTGTTTAATTAAAATACACTGTTCTACACTTTTGAACCCTGTATCGTTTTCTTTTTACAACGATTTTCATAGGCAACACGTGAGCTTACCTCAGACACAGCCTTGGGGTCATCATAGAAAGCTACGGCCTCTTTTGTTTTTACAAATAAATACTCTCTACTCAATTCATTGATGATACCACTACTAAATATAATATCCCTAGTGGGTCCAATCGCTCCTGCGATGTAAAACTGCACCCCCATATCATGAATCACCTGTATCGTCTTCGTTAACATAGCTGCCGCTGTGGAATCAATATAGTTTATGGCCTCTGCATTTAAAACCACACCTTTCAATGCTCCCCCTTTTTTATGCACTTCCTTCAATAATTCGTTCTTAAAAAAAGTTGAATTTCCAAAATACAATTGGGCATCAAAGCGCACAATAAGCAAATCTTCCCTATAAGTTATTTCATCGCCAAAACGCTCTATATTTTTATAATAGTCGGTATCCCTTACATTACCTAACACGGCAAAATGCGGTTTTGAGGTCCTATAAACCATCAGCAATAAGGAACTTAACATACCTATAAAAATCCCTTCTTTAATCCCTAAAAATAGGGTAGCCAAAAAGGTAATCAACAATACTACAAACTCATCGCGCCTATTATTCCAAAGGTTTTTGGCATAGCTGACATCAATCAAGCTAAAGACAGAAACCATAATGATACTGGCCAATACCGCATTGGGTAAAAACTGAAAAATAGGCGTTAAAAACAATAAAGTCAGTACCACTAAAATTACGCTATAGAGCCCAGCCAAATTGGTTTTCGCACCCGATTGATGATTTATGGCAGACCGAGAAAAACTAGCAGTGACAGGATAAGCCTGAAAAAAAGACCCTATGATATTAGAAGACCCCAAAGCCAATAATTCCTGATTTGGTTCTATGGTCTCCTCGCTACTTTGAACCTCCAATGCCTTACCTATAGAAATAGCTTCCAAATATCCGACCAAAGCCAAAGCCAAGGCTATAGGCCACAACTTTTCCAAACTGTCCCATTGTAGAATGGGCATTACAAAATTGGGCAATCCACTAGGAACGGCACCTACCAATACCACTCCATAATCACCAAGTTTAAGCGCATAGGCCGCCACCATAGCCAGTACGACAACAATCAAAATACCTGGAATACGACGGTTCCATTTTTTAAATACCAAAATTAATAAAATACCTGCGGCACCTATACCTAAGGAATACGGGTTTATTTCAAATAGATAGCTATATGCATCCAATAAAAGTATATGAAACGTACTGCTATTGCTAGAGGAACCAGTTCCCAAAAGGTGTTTAAGCTGGCTTAACATAATTATGATAGCAGCTCCGGATGTGAATCCGCTTATAACAGGTTTGGAAAGGAAATGTACGAGAAAACCCATACGTAATAACCCTAAAACCAACTGCATGGCCCCAACAAGAAAAGCCAAGACCGCCACCATGGCGATGTATTGTTCTGGACCAGCTATGGAAAGTGTACCCAAACCAGCTGCTACGAGTAGGGAATCCATAGCAACAGGACCTACTCCTATTTTTCTGGAAGTACCGAGAAACACATAGGTGAGTACCGGTAAAAAGGCAGCATATAGACCGTAAACCGGAGGAAGACCTGCAATCATGGCGTAAGCCATGGCCTGTGGCACCAAAACAATACCTACAGTAAAACCAGCTATCAGGTCTTTTGCAACGTAGCTCTTTTTATAAGTGGTGACCCACTGTAAAAATGGAAAAAATCGGTTCACAATACAAAGTTACATAATAATGACCGTTCCCCTGCTTGTGGTTTTGGAAAGGTGCTCATGCAAACTAATTTCAGTTAATCATTGAGCTTCCCTAAAAACACATTTACTTTGGGGTGTATAGGATTACCAGAAGCTCTTCGCAGCAGCACAACCTGACCTGAGTGCCAAACGGCATCTTCTATTGGTCCGTTTATCTGGTTCCAAAATGGAAATTCCGAACTGCCGTTTTCCCGAATAAAAACAACGGAATGTTTTGATATATCATCGGAAGTCAAAAACAGCGTACTGGCCAACCTAAAATTCTCCAAGGTGGCAAAACGCATTTCCAAGTGGCTCATTGTTAGCTGTTCCTCGGTAAAATCTGTAGGTGCTAGTTTGGCGGAATTCAAAATAGTTCTGGATAGACCATAGATATGACCTAGCGTCTGCTCCAAAGTTCTAGCATCTATACTTGGTTTGTAGCTTAAATCAGCCTCAGTTAAACCTTCCGTGGCCCAGTAATAGCGAAAACCCAAACCATCTACCATTCTAGAAACCATTGCTCCTGGTGTGTAGTCGAGTGGTGCAGTTGGAATCTCGGCATAGTAAGAACTAGTCTCATTCGTTTCTTGCGTAAAACTGTTTAGCCAGAATAGCATGACTAAAATAAATACGGTACTCTTCATAAATCACTTATTTAGTTGTGCAGCGGTTTTAAAAACACCGTATACTCTTTCGAATTACCATCCAATGTAGTAAATCCTTCATGTAGGTTTTCTTGTGCCACGGCATAAGGATAAAAGGTTATAGGCTCTATACAGACCATATTGGACACTTCTGTCCAAAGCATAAAACTAGTGAAACCTGTTGTAGTAATTTCTAAAGCCTGTTTATCTAAAAGGACCATTTTTTTACAATTTGGCACGTGGAGCGCCCTGCTTCCAACAGCCAATACCTCAGCAATAGAAATAGATTTAACATTGGTTTTTATAGTTGCGTTAGCTGTGTGTAAATTAAAAGCCGGATGGTAGCCCAACATATAAGGCATGCCGATTTCTCCTGCTATTCCAAAGCTTATCTCTAAACCATTATCTATAAGTTGGAACGTTTTGGTAAATTCGAAATCATATGGCCATGACAAGGTTTCCTCTGAAGATTTATGGGGAAATTTTGAGTTATGTAGAACTGTATTCGCTTTATACCGTTTCGTAAAAACTACTTTTGCTACTGTTTGCTGTGTTACCTCGTACTGCATTTCGCGTAGTAGTCCATGCTGATCCTGTATCGCTTCTCCGATTGGCGTAAGCACCCTAAAGTTTGCTTTATCCGTAGGACCTATAATGGGAAACATTTCCGTATCCGAGCTACGCCATCCTGGACTTCCTTTTTGATGGATAAACTCATTTTCAAATACTCTATAGCCAACCAATTCTCCTGAATCGATTCTTACGGTTTGGTTTCCTAGACTAAGCACAGTACTTTTCTCCATAAAAGTTTAATGATTTGAAAACTATTAAATAGATGTAACTATCGACAACTAAGCAAAGACCCTTTTATTTTCCCTAGACCTATAGGGAAAGAGAACGGAAATTGGCTGACTTTGATACTAGATAAATTGGTGTCAATATATTTAAAACTACTTCCTAGAATTTAAGAAAAACGCTTACAATCCATCTATTTCAGTATCCATCCATAGCAACCTGTTTTCTATCCAATCAATCAAATACCCTAACTCTTGCTCAGAGGTATTTCCAACAAAATTATTGGGCCAAATGTACGTTCCTAACACTGGCCATCTTATAAAGTTATTTTTTGTAGCCGCGGAAACACTCAACAAGGCTGTATAGGAATCAATTTTTGACAAAATAGCTCCATTTGACAAGCTACTGCCGCGTAGTTCGTTCCATCTAGATTGCAACTTGGCCACATAGGCCGGGTCTTGCAAAAGACGTTCCCACCAAAAAGGCACCAGTAAAAAATCCTGCGGACAACGCTGATTAAATTGGTAAGCCCATACATTGTTGCTTCCGCCATCACAATAATCGGCATTCCCAAAGGCAAGATTAAAATCCCAAATGGGTCCCATTTTTAGCTTTTCATTTTTGTCCTTATGCATATACGTGCTTATACGATAACCGTCTACGTTATTGGAAAGCTCGTTCAGAATAAAGAAATCGATAAAACTATCCACGTCTATAAAGGCCTCGTAACCGGTTTCTGTGTTCGTAAAGGCATCAGAAGCTAAAGCTATCTCAAACCGACCTACATAATCGGAGATATACGTTTTCTGTTCCATGGTAATATCCTCTGCATCCGGTTCCTCGTATAGGAAATTGATTTCTTGCCCTAAATTAGCATTAGGCGGGGCAACGGTCGATACAAAAGAGTTTTGATCATTATAGCCCTCTCCTAAGTTGGTGCCAGCAGTCTTGTCTATTTTTAAAATATAACCACCCGTAACATCTTCTCCTGAGTTTTCGTCTTCTTTCAGTTTATTAATATCGATGCGACCAGAATCCCTTTTTAGCTTTTCCATGAATACATACACTCCTTGATACGAGTCATTTATAGTAACCTCTACAAATTTTGTCCTACTCGCATATTGGTTCATATCTCTGGATAAATCATAAATCAACATATTCCGCATTAGGGATTTATCGCTGTACGGCGCGTATAAAATCCAATCTTCCTCTTCCGGAAATTCAAGTACGGAGACATCCAAATCCTCATTAGCGGCATCCCTAGTTTCAAACCCAAACGATTTTTTTGGAAACATTTGAGAGGAAGCTCCT
>JBLHNI010000078.1:0-11226 GCA_047650615.1 Maribacter sp. | reverse complement strand
TAAAGATATGGCCAGGTTCATGTCTTTGAACCATTTAATCACCACCCTTTTACTTCTTATTACATTTCACGCAACCTCACAGGAAGTATCCTATGAGGATGGAAAGAGCTATATTCTCGGAGGAATAGAGGTAACCGGACTACAAAGTTATAACGAGCAAACGGTAAAAACCTATACGGGTTTGCGCGTAGGACAGCCTATCATTGTTCCTGGCGAACAGATTAGTGCGGTCATCAATAAATTATGGGGACTGGAGCTTTTTAGCGCTATAGATTTTTTTATCACCAACATAGAGGATGAGAAAGTTTTTTTAGAGCTAAATATCATAGAAAGACCAACGCTCACCAAGGTTAAGTTTACAGGAGTAAAGGAACGTAAGGTAGAAGAGCTCGTAAAAGATACAGACCTAAAAAAAGGAAAGAAAATTACAGAAAGCCTTATATCTAACACTAAAAACTATCTAGCTAACAAGTACAAGAAGCAAGGGTATTTGAATACCAAGGTGGCAATTGTTACCAAGGTAGATACCTCTCAAATCAACGCTCGTAGTATGTTGGTGAGTATAGATAAAGGTGATAAGGTGAAAATCAGTGATATTATTTTTGAAGGCAACGAACAATTGTCGGACAAAAAGCTGAGAAAAGCTTTGAAGAGCACCAAACAGAAAAAGTTAGTACGCTTTTGGAAAAAGTCGAAGTATATTAAAAAAGACTACGAAGAAGATTTAGGACTTCTAGCAGACAAATATGCCGAAAACGGATTTAGGGATGCAAGGGTAGTATCAGATACATTAATAAAAATTGATGAGAATAATATTCAATTGAATATTAGGGTAGAAGAAGGTAACAAATATTATTTTGGTGACATAGATTTTGTTGGGAATACCGTATACACCGATCGTGATTTAGCTCAGGTTCTCGGTATAAAGAAAGGCGCTACCTATAATGGGGTATTGCTTCGGGAGCGTATAGCAGATAACTCTAAACCTGACCCTAATGATGTAACAAGTTTGTATCAAAATAATGGATATTTATTTTCCAGCATAAATCCTGTTGAGGTTTCCGCGGCAAATGACACCATTAACTTTGAGATACGTATTATAGAAGGTAAAGAGACTTTTTTAGATCACGTAACGGTTAACGGAAACGACAGAACTAATGATCATGTAATTTTCAGGGAGCTAAGAACCAGGCCAGGCCAGAAGTATAACAAATCTGATATTATAAGAAGTATTCGCGAACTGGGCCAACTTGGTTTTTTTGATGCGGAGCAGATCACACCAGATGTCTTGAATGCCGATCCAAATGCAGGTACCGTAGATTTAGATTGGAGTTTGGTAGAATCCGGTTCCAGTCAGATAGAGTTGCAGGGTGGTTACGGCGGAGGTGGTTTCATTGGAACCCTAGGACTTTCTTTTAGTAATTTTTCGGTGAAGAATTTATTTAAAGGTGAGGAGTATAAGCCAGTGCCTATGGGTGATGGTCAAACTTTTGCACTGCGTTTACAAGCTAGTAGGACATTTAGGGTATACAGCTTAAACTTTGTAGAGCCTTGGTTGGGTGGTAAAAAGCCGGTACAATTTAACATGAGCTTTTCTAGGACCCAACAGTTTTTGGCGTCTTTTGGTGGTAGAAACGGTATAGAGGTAGATAAAAATCGTCAGTTTTCCATAACTGGAATTACCGTAGGTTTAGCCAAGCGGGTTCAATGGCCAGATGATTTCTTTACTATTTCCCATTCCTTGAGTTATCAGTTGTATGATTTTAGAAATTATAATACGGGTTTGTTCAATTTTGGAAACGGTCAGTCTAATGCTATCGCCTATACATTTGGAGTGTCTAGGAATGCTATACAAGGCGGGCGTATTTTTCCAAGAGGCGGTTCTAATTTTGAGGTCACAGCTAAATTTACCCCACCCTATTCTCTTTTAGGTAACAAGGATTTTAGAGCTTTAAAAGAACGAAGTGAGGAGCTTTCACCTATAGTGCAAGCCCAAGGCGGAGCGATAACACCAGAAAGTAAGGAGTTGGAGCAAGTAGATCAAGAGCGCTTTAGGTTATTAGAATATTACAAGGTGAAGTTTAAAGGGGATTGGTATACTACGCTAGTTGGTAGTGGGGATAAGTCATTAGTATTAAGAACAAATGCTGAATTTGGTTTCTTAGGTTCCTATAATAGTGCTGTAGGTAATGTGCCTTTTGAACGTTTCTTCGTAGGAGGCGACGGTCTTAATAATTTCACCTTAGATGGTAGGGATATTGTGCAACTAAGGGGGTACGAAAACCAATCATTAACCGCTATTGATGCTTTGACTGGGCAGCAAGAAGGAGCCTTGATTTATAATAAATTTTCCATGGAACTTAGATATCCACTTACTTTAAAACCATCTGCATCTATATTTGGTCTTGCGTTTTTAGAAGCTGGTAATTCGTTCAACAATTTTCAGGAGTTTAATCCGTTTCAATTAAGACGATCGGCCGGTGTGGGGCTGCGAATTTTTATGCCAGCATTTGGATTATTGGGGATAGACTTTGGTTATGGATTCGATGAGGATCTTAGGCCTCAATCTTTAGGCAATGGTCCTAGCGGATGGCAAACGCACTTCATTATCGGTCAGCAATTTTAAATTTTTAGAATTGTGCTATATGCTAAAGGCTTCATTTTAAAAGTTTTAGTAAATTTGGCACGATATTTTCTATTGGATTAAACGATATCAATAATGAAGTCAAAAACAAAAGTTCTTTTATTCCTTGGTTTGCTGGTTTCCAGTTTTTATGCCAATGCCCAAAGAGGTGTCCGAATCGGTTATGTAGACATGGAGTACATTTTGGAGAATGTAGAGGAATACAGAGACGCTACGGCGCAGTTGAACACCAAGGCGCAGAAATGGAAGGTGCAGATAGAGCAGAAGCAAAGTGTTGTCGAGCAAATGAAAAAGGACTTGATGGCAGAGAAGGTGTTGCTTACCCCTGAGCTGATTTCTGAAAGGGAGGAAGATATCCAGATTCTTGAAAAAGAGATGATAGAGTATCAGCAAGATAGGTTTGGACCGCAGGGAGATTTAATTTTACAAAAACGCAGGCTTATACAGCCAATACAGGACCAAGTGTTTAACGAAGTCCAAAAATTGGGAGCCAATAAAAAGTATGATTTTATTTTTGATAGATCGGCGGATGTTGTAATGTTGTATGCCCAAAAAAGGCACGATATTAGTGACCTTGTTTTAAGAGGTATTGCTAGGACGCGAAAGATTAGTAAGCCTGCAAAAAAAGCTAGTAATAGAAACAGTATTGCAGACTTTGAAGATGAAGGGGGCGAAGATGAAGAAGTTGTAAGTGATGCGTTGCAAGAGCGTTTGGATAAAGCGAAAGAGGCGACCGAGGCAAGAGCCAAAACGGCTGATGAGAAGCGCACAGAACAACTCAAGTTAAGAGAGGAGCGAAAAAAGGCCTACGAGGAACGGAGAAAGAAATTGTTGGAAGAACGGGAAGCAAAGAAAAAGGAGAAGGAAAAAGAGATTATAAAAGACACTGAAAATTAAGAAGATATAGGAATTAGATTATTAAATTAAAAACCATTAATTAACACTCAAAGAAGAATTAAATTTTAACTCATGAAACACTTAAACAAAGTAGCAGTAGCGTTAATGTTGTTCGTAGCAACGACTAGTTTTGTAAATGCTCAAAGTAAAGTTGCGCACATAGATGTGACACAATTATTAGGAGCTATGCCAGAAATGAAAACGGCCGAGGCGGAGCTTATGAAGCTTCAGGAAACATACAATGCGGATATACAGGCATCCATGACGGAACTTCGTAATAAAGTTACACAATATCAAAACGAGGCTCCAAGTAAGACAAAAGAGGAGAACGAGAAGAGAGCAATTGAGCTTCAAGGTTTTGAAAAGAATATTGGTGAAGCACAACAAGCCGCACAGCAAGAATTCCAGAAAAAGCAAGGCGAGTTGTTTGCACCAATTTCCGAAAAAGCTAAAGCTGCTATCGAGAAGGTCGCAACTGCTCAAGGATATGATTACGTTATAGACGCGCAACAAGGTGCTGGATTAATTGTAGCTCGAGGTAAAGACCTTTTAGCCGATGTTAAAAAGGAATTGGGCTTCTAGAAACATGCTTACCTTACAAAATTGATAACCGCCTTACTGGCGGTTTTTTTTATGGTAGTATTTTTCTTTTCATATTGGTCCAACGTAATTTACGTATAAATATCCCTTCCTTCTTGGATACTAAAAATGGCACCTTATTCTTTTTAGCTTCAAAAAAGCCTTTCATATTATCTGCAAATGCGGTCCAGTTCTTTTGCTTGAGTGTCATCTTGATTGATGCAATTAAACTAATCCAAAATCCATAGCGCATAGCGAACATGGCTTGTCCTTGCAGGCCTCGCGCTTTTTTGTTATAGACTTTTCCCGTGGGCCTCAGGTGCTTTACTTTTAGCGCATCATCTGTATGTGTATTAAATCCGTGGTACTGCGCCAAAAGTTCATCTACCGTGTCCCATCCCATAGCACTTTTGAGTCCGCCTATGGCTTTAAAGCATGATTTGGAGTAAGCTTTGAATGCTCCACGTACATGTTGTTTGTCCATAGGGTGATTTACCTGCCATTCCCATTTTTGATTCTGCTCATAAATAAACCCGCCGGCAATACCTGTTTTCGAATTTGTTTTAAATGCCTTGGCAATTTGTTCAAAGTAGTTTATTGGAAGGATGACATCCGCGTCTAACTTAACAATAAAATCGTAGGTATCGTCTACCAGTTCAAGTCCGCAGTTGAAGGCTTCAACAACCTTACTTCCCGGCATGTGTTCCGCTGAGGAGCTAAGATGACGCGTGTGAAATATATCGTCTTTAGCTATGTAGCTTGCTATAATTTCACCAGTAGTATCCGTAGAATTATCATTGACCACCACTACTTTTTTTGGGCGTAAGCTTTGGATTGCTAATGAATCTAAAGTCATTGGTAGGTAATCAGCTTCGTTATGCGCGGGTATGATAACATAGTAGTCCATATTAAAAGTGCCAAATTATAAATACTGATTTCCAATATTGGGTCATAATAAAATATATTGGAATTTGTGATTTTAGGTTTTTACTTTTTTACGTTCCGCATAAACAATGTAGTACCTGGGCGTAAGTAGACGCAAAATTGGGCGGATACCCAACTTGTTTACTGGGTGGGTCCATTTCAAACGGTCCTTTATTTCCCAACCGGCTTTTTCTAGAAGCCAATCAAACTGCCAGGCCTCAAACTCGTGGTAATGACGGTCCCAGGGGTCTGTTTTACTACGATACGCAGGGGAAAACCAAAGCCGTAAAGGAATACTTGTCACTAATTTATCGGCTTTTATTTCTGAAAGCACATTTAACGGGGCTAATAGATGCTCAAAAATTTCAAAAGCCGTCACTACATTGCCTTTAAAATCGGCAGCAGTGGTAAGGTCGTTATCCAAATCTTCACCGTTTGTATTCGTAACGTTGTAGCCACGTTCTATCATTATTTTGGAAAGCGGATTGGAGACCCCTAAGTCCAAAATAGTCTGGTCTTTTGGGATATGTTTTTCCAGAAATCCCAGCGTTTGTTTAAAACGTTTGTTCGGAAAAGTCTTTTCGTACATTTTTTGGTTTTCAGGTGTCAGGGTTTTTTATCATGCCCAACCTTGAACTTGAAGCTTAAACCCTATAAACAATGGCATTGATGTTCATTCCAGCGCCAACACTGGCAAAGATAATAACATCTCCTTTGGTAAGCTGGTGATCTGGCATTTTTCCTTTCAGGAGCATATCCAATAAGGTGGGAATCGTAGCAACCGAACTGTTGCCTAATTTGCCGATGCTCATGGGCATAATACCTTTGGGCACAGGTATGCCATAGCTTTTGTAAAACCGTTTTACTATGGCCTCATCCATTTTTTCATTGGCTTGATGAATGACTATTTTTTTAACCTCGCTTATGGGTATTCCACTTTCATCCAAACAACTTTTCATAGCGCTAGGTACATGGCTCACGGCAAATTCGTAGATTTTTCGACCGTGCATTTTAATGTACTTGGTTTCTGGCGCCGCAGGATTGTATGATTTTCCATAGAAAAGAAAATAGGCTTCTTCGTATGCGTGCGTAGCACTGGTATGGGCTAGAATGCCACCTTTGTTTTCGTTTTGCTCAATTATGGTTGCGCCAGCTCCGTCGGAGTAAATCATAGAATCACGATCAAACGGGTCAATGATTCGAGATAGGGTTTCTGCACCTATGACCAAGCACTTTCTGGCCATTCCACTTTTAATAAACGCATTGGCCTGTATCACGCCTTCTATCCATCCAGGACAGCCAAAAAGCATATCGTAGGCAACGCATTTTGGATTTTTTATACGCAATAAATGCTTTACTCTGGAGGCCAAACTTGGGAGCATATCGCTTTGTGATTGCCCGTGTGTAACATCCCCAAAATTATGAGCAAATATGATATAGTCTAGTTCCTCCTTGTCTATGTTGGCGTCGGCAATTGCTTTTTCGGAGGCTATAAAGGCAATGTCTGAAGTGTTTAGATTCTGTTCGGCATAGCGTCTTTCGGAAATACCGGTAATCGCTTTAAATTTTTCAATGATAACAGGATTGTTATATTGGAACGGTGTGCCGTCCGTATTTAAGAATTCATGTCCTTCAAAATCTTTATTTGCTACGATTGTGCCGGGTACATAGCATCCCGTTCCCGTAATTCCAATACGCATTTGACTCTTGTTTGGTTAGTACCATACAAGATAACCCAAAAGCTTAAGGTTGTTATGCGTGCATAACAAAAATTACGATGTTCAATGTCATTATTTTGACAATGTATGTACTAAAAAGGGCCTCCAAATATGTTGAAAGCCCTTTTTTACAGTGTTTTAGCTAAGTCTAAGCTTCAGCATAAGCCTCTATGGGTGCACAGGTACAGATTAAATTACGATCTCCATACGCATCATCGACTCTTCTTACCGAAGGCCAAAACTTATTGTCTCTAACGTAGGATAACGGAAATGCTGCTTTTTCTCTGCTATAAGGGAAGTCCCAAATGTCGTTGGTAACCATATCCATAGTGTGCGGAGCATTTTTTAACACGTTGTTCGGCTCATTTGCAATGGATTCATTGATTTCTTTCCGAATAGAAAGCATGGCATCGCAAAAACGGTCTAGTTCTGCTAAACTTTCACTTTCTGTAGGTTCTATCATTACTGTTCCTGCCACAGGGAAGGATACCGTAGGTGCATGAAAGCCATAGTCCATCAAACGTTTTGCAATGTCGGTTACTTCAATGCCGTTGTCTTTAAAAGGTCTACAGTCTATAATCATCTCGTGTGCGGCCCTTCCTTTTTCGCCAGTGTAAAGTACCTCAAAACTACCATGTAAACGATGTTTGATGTAGTTTGCGTTTAATATTGCAATTTCTGTGGAGCGCGTTAATCCATATTCTCCAAGCATTTTTATATATCCGTAAGAAATCAAACAGGCCAAAGAACTTCCCCAAGGTGCTCCCGAAATAGCTGTAATTCCTTTCTCGCCTCCAGTTTTTATTACGGGATTACTCGGTAAGAACGGTACCAATTGTGATGCAACACATATCGGGCCTACACCAGGACCTCCACCTCCGTGTGGAATGGCAAAAGTTTTATGTAAGTTTAAGTGACAGACATCTGCGCCAATATTACCAGGATGTGTTAACCCTACTTGAGCGTTCATGTTAGCACCATCCATATACACTTGCCCTCCATGATCATGTATTAACTGTGTAATATGTTTTATTGAAGACTCAAAAACTCCATGAGTAGATGGATAGGTGACCATCAAGGCTGCTAGGTTTTCTGAATGTTGCTTTACTTTTTCCTCTAGGTCGGCTACATCTATATTTCCTTTTTCATCAGTCTTGGTTACTACGACCTTCATGCCTGCCATAACTGCTGAAGCCGGATTTGTTCCATGCGCTGAAGCTGGAATAATACAGATGTTTCTATGCGTATCTCCGCGAGATTCGTGGTAGGCGCGTATTACCATGAGCCCCGCATATTCTCCTTGTGCTCCAGAATTGGGTTGTAGGGAAGTATCTGCGAACCCGGTAATAGTGGTAAGGTCCTTTGCTAATTCTTTTAGCATTATTTGGTAGCCTTCCGCTTGATCAATAGGTACGAAAGGGTGGATGTTGCCCCAGTTGCTTTGGCTTAAGGGCAGCATTTCACTAGCTGCGTTTAATTTCATTGTGCAACTGCCCAGAGAAATCATACTATGGTTTAATGCGAGGTCTTTACGTTCTAATTTTTTGATGTAGCGCATCAGTTCTGTTTCGGAATGATAGGAATTGAACACCTTATTCTCCATATAGGGAGCGGTACGTTGTACACTTTCCATAATTGCCGATGCGGTAACCAGCTCGTTTATTTTAATACTTTTTTTGCCCAATGCCTGAGCAAAAACAGAAACAATAGCGTTTAGGTCATTGATACTCGTAGCTTCGTTTACCGCGATGGAGATGGTTTGTGCATCAATATATAAAAAATTGATTTCATGTTGTTCCGCTATAGGCCTCACTTTGGAGGCATCGATTTTAACGGTAATAGTATCAAAATAAGAGGAATTGATTTGGTATAAGCCCAATTTCTCTAAGGCATCCGCTAGAGTAGTCGCGGATGCATGGACTTTATCGGCAATATATTTCAAGCCTTTAGGTCCATGGTAAACGGCGTACATTCCTGCCATAACGGCCAATAATACCTGCGCTGTACAAATATTGGATGTAGCTTTATCTCTTTTGATATGTTGCTCACGTGTTTGCAGCGCCATACGCATTGCCGGCTTGCCATCAGTATCCTTGGTTACCCCAATGATTCGCCCAGGGATATTCCTTTTATACGCTTCCTTGGTGGCAAAGAATGCTGCGTGAGGCCCTCCATAACCTAACGGAATACCAAAACGTTGTGTCGTGCCCACGACAACATCTACACCAAATTCGCCTGGAGGTGTCAATAGCACTAAACTTAAGATATCCGCAGAAACGGCTACTTTAATATCATTCTCTTTCGCATGGGTTACAAAAGTTGCGTAGTTGTTTACTTGTCCATGTTTTCCTGGATATTGCAATAAAGCACCATAAAAATCTGTCCCAAACTGAAATTCTTCGTGGTTACCCATAACAAGCTCAATACCTAGTGGGGTAGCACGTGTTTGTAGCAGGGATAAAGTCTGGGGCAAAACCTCTTCGGATACGAAAAATTTCAATACTCCGTTTTTCTTTTGCTTGCGCGAACGTACATCATAGAGCATGGTCATGGCTTCTGCCGCGGCAGTACTCTCGTCTAATAGGGAGGCATTGGCGAGTTCCATTCCCGTAAGGTCTGTAATTACTGTTTGGAAGTTTAAAAGGGCCTCCAGTCTGCCTTGCGCTATTTCAGCTTGGTAGGGCGTGTAAGCGGTATACCAACCTGGATTTTCCAGAATATTTCTTTTGATGACCGAGGGTGTTAAACTCTCGTGATACCCCAGGCCAATATAGGATTTGAAAACTTTATTCTTTTTGGATAGCTCTTCAATATGACTCAAGAACTCGTGTTCGCTCATAGGAGCTTCCAGTGCTAAAGGTGATTTTAGCCTAATTTCTGCAGGAATGGTCTCAAAAATGAGTTGCTCTAAATTCTCTACGGATACAGTTTTCAGCATATGTTGAAGGTCTTCTTCACGTATGCCTATATGGCGGGATGCAAACACGTCTGTCTTCATAATTTTCTTAGAATTAGTCTTGCAAAACTAAGAATTATTTGCATGCTTAACACCTATTTGTCTGGAGCTTAGGTCGAAAGTTCTTAACCAAAATCCAAGGTTATAAACAGTTTGGCTACTTTTGTTCAATGAAGATTTTAAAAGGTGTTTTTGATTTTTATATAGATGCTAGTATACATGTAGCTTTTGCTGTATTAGCCTTAGTAGGGGTTACTACCCTTTCTTTAAACATTCCGCTAGATTTACACCTTTCTTGGTTTCTTTTTTTCGGGACTATTATATGCTATAATTTTGTTAAATACGGTGTAGAGGCTAAAAAGTACGTTTTGGTGGCCAATCGCTATCATAAAAATATCCAGTTCTTTAGTTTTATTTCTTCGGCTTTTATGCTGTATCATGCTTATTTTTTAAGTCATGAAGTCTGGGGGGGTATCGCAGTATTAGTTTTGGTTTCGGGATTGTATGCGCTACCTGTTTTGCCACGTTCAAAGAATCTAAGGAGTTGGGGCGGATTTAAAATTTTTATCGTTGCACTTGTATGGACGGGAGCTACGGTGTTACTCCCTGTTTTAAGTCAAGACCATGAATTGTCTTGGGATGTTCAAATTGTCTCTTTACAACGATTTATATTCGTTCTGGTGTTGCTGCTGCCTTTTGAAATAAGGGATTTACGGTATGATGACCCAGCATTAAAAACACTTCCACAACGCTACGGAGTGGCTAATACAAAAGTATTTGGGTACTTTATGGTGGTGTTATTTTTCTCTGTTATGTTTTTAAAGGACGAAATAAGTTTGATAGATTTGGTGTCCGAAGGTATTTTGTTTGTGATTTTAGGTAGTTTGATGTATGCAACAAAGAGAAATCAGTCTAACTATTTTTCTTCTTTTTGGGTGGAAGCTATACCTTTAGGGTGGTATTTGATATTATTTGTGGGATTTTTTTAAGCTTGAGTTTTTAGCTTTTCTTTCATTTTTAACTTTTCTTGACGCGAAAAACTATGGAGTTTTGCTTTATCACAAAGCGATGTAAATTTCGTATTCTGTTTGGTTGCTTTGGAGCAGTTTTTACATATAAAGAGATGGAATCGCAGCTTTAGCATTTCTAAAAAAGTAGCTTCTCTATACTGGGTCTTATTGCAAATAATGGCAGCTTTGTCACATGAAATCATAATTAAAACCAATTTTGGTTGAGGCATCCCATCAGCGCAGTTCTCGCTCTGTGTATCATGACCCAAAGATTAGACGCATTTATTCCGAGTTCATTACAAATATCTTCCGTGCTAATACCTTCAATTGTTTTCATAGTAAAAACTTGTGATTGCTTTTTTGGTAATTTAGAGATACATTCCTGTATGGCCAGTCCCAATTCCTCATTTTCCATGGCACTATTTTCCAGCGTGCTAAATGGATCTGCCACTTGTTCTTCCAGCCAGTCACCTTCGGCATCGTTTCCAGCACTGTAGT
>JBLHNI010000077.1:0-11235 GCA_047650615.1 Maribacter sp. | reverse complement strand
GACCTAAGAAAAGTGTCAAATAAAAGAATAAAAGAAGTTGAAAGATTACTAAATTACAGACCTATTAGAAAGTTTAATTATAATAACCCGATTGAAGTCCTAAATAATAAAGTTGTTGCACTTATGGATTGAACTCAGCATTCAATTTTACCGCAGCTGTGAAAGTAATTTATTTGTCCTCTTAAAATAATACATTGCTATGTGCAAAGCAACGACTATGATACGTGCTTTTTAAAGAAGTAATGCTTCAAATTATACGACCTGAATCTGGCTTGCAACGATTCCTTTCTTGCCTTCTTCTTCAACGTACTCCACTTTGTCCCCTTCTCTAATTTCTTTTACGTTTAGAGCGGTAGCATGGACAAAAATGTCTTTCTCCGTCTCATCATTGGTAATGAAGCCATACCCTTTGGACTCATTATAAAATTTAACCGTTCCAGTCATCTTATTAGGATTTAATGATTACAATCATAAAGTACGTTTTTTTTTAATACGATTAACGGAAAAATTAGATTTTTAAATTCATAATTCACTGATTATCAGTATCTTTTGGTGGTTTTCCCTGCATTTTTCTCACATTTTGATCGTTAAGCATATAATCTTCCCACTTTCTATGTTTACTCTCTTTGTAAAGAAAAAGAGGCATAGCCACTAAAAATATCCCTAAGGTTCCTGAGCCTATGAATTTTTCTGCAGTTCCGTTTTCTTCATTACCTAAGGTATAGCCGTAGATGATGGCTCCTAAGCAGGTAATGACAATTAAAGTGATGACATGTTTCAATTTCATGGTACAAAGTTAGTTAAACTAGGATGATCTCAAAATAGAGTTGTAAACCTCTACAAGCTTATTTTTGAACTTAAAGTGTAACGTATTATTGGAAAGCACAAAGCAATCAGTTTCCTGTAAAATTAATGAGTTCCCTGCGGTAGGCTGTTAGTAGTTTTGACTTAGAAACAAAGCCTAAATAGCATCCCTTTTTAATCACGGGTAAATTCCAAGCACCACTTTTTTGAAATTTCGCCATTACGTGTTCCATACTGTCTTCTCCATAAAAAATAACATCAGGCGGCTGGTGCATAAAGGTAGCTACGGTAGTGGTTTCGTATAAGGCAGTATCGAACATAAACTCTCTAATATCGTCCAAGAGTACAATGCCTACAAGTACCTCTTCGTTCACTACGGGGTACAGATTTCGGGTAGACTTGGATACGGACTGGTGTAACATTTCTCCAAGGGTCATATTTGGGGTTATGATCTTAAAATCCCGCTCTATAACGTCGTCTAATTGCATAATGGTCAGTACGTTTTTGTCTTTATCATGTGTCAGTAAAGCACCTTGTTCGGCGAGTTCGCGGGTGTAGATGGTATGGTCCAGGGTGTTCTTTGTGATGAGGTAGGAGATGGCAGCAGTAATCATCAGCGGAACAAAAAGTTCATAGCCGCCCGTAATTTCTGCAATAAGGAATATGGCGGTAAGCGGCGCGTGGAGTACTCCTGCTATGAGTCCCGCCATACCTATCAATGTAAAATTACTTTCGGAAACTGCAAAACCTAATCCTAGATTATTGATAACCTTTGCTACCACATTTCCTAATGCGCTTCCCATAACCATAGTTGGGATAAAAATTCCGCCTGCACCGCCGGCTGCAAAGGTAGTGGTCATCGCTACGGCCTTGAATATCGTTAGTCCAAAAAGTAGCGCAATGACCACCCAGATATTATTCATATAGGCATCAAAAGGGTTACTTCCCAAGGCCGTAATATGGTCTCCTTTTAATAAGTTATTAATGAATCCAAAACCTTCCCCGTAGAGTGGCGGAATAAAATAGAGCATAATGCCGATGGCGATTCCCCCGACCAACAAACGGTACTTTGGACTTTTTAAAGGCTCAAATAATTTAAGGATACCAAAATACATTTTGGTAAAGTAGACCGATGCTACGGCAGTACCAACACCGAGGATTACGTAGAAAAGCGTATCCTTTATTTCAAAGTTGTCGGCCAGCGAAAAATTAAAAAGGACTTCATTCCCCAAAAAGAAATACGAGGTAAGCACACCGGATATGGATGCCAATAATAACGGGAGCATAGAAAGCATGGTGAAATCCAGACTAAATACTTCCACTGCAAATATAATAGCAGCAATAGGAGCTTGAAAAATAGAGGAAATGGCCCCTGCCGAAGCGCAGGCAATTAAAAGGTTACGCGTCTTGGCATTGATATGGAGCAACTGCCCTAAGTTAGAACTAATGGCAGAACCAGACGCCACGGCAGGTCCAAGCAGACCAACCGAGCCACCAAAACCAACCGTTAAGGGCGCGGTAATGAGTGGCGTGTATATTTTTTTCATTTTGATGATGCCTTTCTTTTTGGATAGGGCAAATAAAATAGAAGAAATAGCATGCTCCAGTTTCTCCTTATGTACGAATTTCACGTAGAGGTAGACTAAGGTTAACCCAATAATGGGAAGTATGAAGTAAAGTTCATTGCCAGAAATGCTAATACCACCCTCCAAGGACGATTCTATAAAATAGGTAAGGTTCTTTAATGTTACGGCTACCAGTCCCGCAAGTAAACCCACGACCACGGCCATAATATGCGTAAAGGTCTTATTGGAGATATTTTTATACCGCCATTTTATGAATTTGGTAAAGCGTTTCTGTTGTTGGATGGGCATGAACCGTTTTTGCTAGATTAAAAGTATAAAAATTAGGGGTCACGGCTCGGTTTCTTACACTATTTCGTTAAAGAATCTTTCAGGTCTTCTAAATCTCTCCTATAAATCTGGCGCAGCGTTTCCACATAATCACGATTGTTATAGAATCCAGTATTGAAATCTAGGATAGCCGCTTCTACTAGTGTCAGTGCCTCCTTGTTTTTCCCTTGATCTTTTAAAATCAAAGCCTTGTAATACTTACTGTCCGCGCTTTGTTTAAAGTAATGGATGGCTTTATCGAAATTTTCTATCGCCTTATCGGCTTTGCCCCATTCGAAGTAGGCGATTCCCCTATATAAAAACGCTTCCAGTTCTACCCAATCTTCTCCAGTATCTTCGGTTTCCTTAGTAATGTGTTTGTCCCAGTAAACTATAGAATTTTCATAGTCCTTTAAACCTAAGTAGGCGATGCCCCGCCAAAAATCGACGCTATGGCCTTGGGGATAATCCAAATATGGCGTTAAGGTGTCGGAAGCATTAAAGTCTGCAATGGCTTTTTCATAATCTCGGTAAAACCAAAGGTAAAGATAGCCGCGCCAAGGTTGCCAGGTTACGGGGTCGTGCGCTACCGCTTTATCAAACCAAGGTTTCCATTTGTGTGGCATACCTCGTTTCAAGTAAGGTACCGATATGGCTCTAAGGACTTCTGCATTAGTGCTGTCTATTTCTAAAATATCATCTAACAATGTCATTCCTTTTGGAGTACCCTGAAAGATAAAATCAAAACCATGTTTTTCATTTTCAATGTCATAAAACCCTTTTGCAATAATTTTTCGTTCGGCAAAAGTTGCAGGAATTGATTTTTCTTTACACGAAAGAAATAGTGCAAAACAAATAGTACTAAGGCAATATTTCAGTAATCTCTCCATCCTCAATTTTATAGGTTAAGTACATATACATGTCTTTTGATTCTTCCAAAGAAGGTGCTTTCCAATTATCTCTTTTAACAGTCAGTTCAATCAATTGATCAACTAAATTTTTATTTAGTTCAGCTAGAAGTAAGTTTTTATTTAACATATTTACTTCCATATTGCCTATTTCACCTTTGCAATTGATTATAAAGCGAAGGTTTAGGAAACCTGAATCTGGGAAATTTTGATTTTTATAATTCTGTTCAATGAATTTTCTAAAAGTTCGTTTGCTTTCCATGAATGGATTACGGGCACTAGAGTAGTAACCGATTGGAGCCTTATCGCTACATGATTTGAAGTTTTTTGAAAAATCTCGATTCTCTGGTGATAAATACCCAATTTGATGTGGGTATTTTAAAATGTCAATCGGATATTTTCCATAATACTGATAGTAAACATAGCCAATACCAATACCTACGATTAGCAGGATTCCTGAGAAACAATAAAGTAAAATTTTAATCCATTTTTTCATCTTCCTTAAAAATAGGTAAAAATAAATACTATTCAGAGAACTAGAAGAAAGAGGGAATAGATTAAAGCATTAACCTACATGTCTAGCTTTAGGCTTAGTTCTTTCAGTTGTGCCGCATCAATTGGAGCAGGGGCATCTATCATTACGTCGCGTCCGCTATTATTTTTAGGGAAGGCAATGAAGTCACGTATGGTTTCCTGCCCGCCTAAAATAGCAACTAATCTATCCAAACCAAAAGCAATTCCACCGTGCGGTGGCGCGCCGTATTGGAAGGCATCCATCAGAAAGCCGAATTGTGCTTTTGCTTCTTCGGGTGTAAAGCCTAAATGTTTGAACATGGTAGCCTGAGTTTCTTTATCGTGTATACGAATAGAACCTCCGCCTATTTCGTTACCGTTCAGTACCAAATCATAGGCATTGGCGCGTACCGCTCCAGGATCTGTTTCCAGAAGTTCCAATTGGCCGGGTTTTGGGGAGGTAAAGGGATGGTGCATGGCGTGGTAGTGCCCTGTTTCTTCATCCAATTCCAATAAAGGAAAATCTATGACCCATAAAGGCGCAAATTCTGTATTTTTTCGTAATCCTAAACGCGTTGCTAGCTCCATTCGTAAAGCACTCAATTGGGCCCTGACTTTATTCGTGTCCCCCGAAAGTATGCAGATTAAGTCGCCCGGTTTAGCGCCTGTTGCATCAGCCCACTTGGCCAAATCTTCTTGGTCGTAGAATTTATCTACGGAAGATTTAAAACTTCCGTCGTCATTATACCTGCAATAGATCATTCCCAAAGCACCTACTTGAGGCCGCCTTACCCAATCTATGAGTTTATCAATTTCCTTTCTTGTATACGTATTTGCTCTAGGAACGGCAATGCCTACGACCAATTCCGCATCATTGAAGACTTTAAACTCTTTGTGTTGGGTAACCTCGTTCAATTCTCCAAACTCCATTCCAAAACGAATATCTGGTTTGTCGTTCCCGTATGTTGCCATAGCGTCATCATACGTCATTCTAGGAAAATTGGCTACGTTTATATCTTTAATGGTTTTTAAGAGGTGTTTGGTAAGTCCCTCGAACGTATTCAGAATATCCTCCTGTTCCACAAAGGCCATTTCGCAGTCTATCTGGGTAAATTCTGGCTGCCTGTCCGCCCGTAAATCTTCGTCCCTAAAACATTTTACGATTTGGAAGTATTTGTCCAGTCCCCCCACCATCAATAACTGCTTAAAGGTTTGTGGTGATTGCGGAAGTGCGTAGAATTGCCCTTCGTTCATGCGGCTAGGAACCACAAAATCGCGTGCGCCCTCTGGGGTAGACTTTATTAAATACGGTGTTTCAACCTCTATAAATTCTTGCTCAGAAAGGTATTTCCGCACCTCCATTGCCACTTTACTTCTAAATATCAGGTTGTTCTTTACTGGATTTCTACGAATGTCCAAGTAGCGGTATTTCATTCGTAAATCTTCTCCACCATCCGTTTTGTTTTCTATGGTAAACGGAGGCGTTTTGGATTTGTTGAGTATGAGAAGTTCTTCTACCAATACTTCTATCTGTCCTGTGGGAATATTGTCGTTTTTAGAGGCGCGCTCTATAACGGTTCCTTTCACCTGAATAACAAATTCACGGCCAAGGTTTCTTGCCTGTTCCAATAATTTGGGCGCTGTTCTATCAGCATCAAAAACCAATTGCGTTATACCGTAGCGATCACGAAGGTCTACCCAAACCACAAAGCCTTTGTCCCTTGTTTTAGCTACCCAACCAGATAGGGTAACGGCTTGGTTGATATGTGATTCTCTTAACTCTCCGCAGGAATGACTTCTGTACATGTTCTTTTCTTTGAATAAAGGGCAAATTTAAGAAGTCTCATCCATTAAAGGTGTATATCTCTGGTCGGTTTTAATGGTTGAACAATTACGGTAATCTACTATTTCGTAATTACTTAAATACATACAATACAGTATGTTATGATTACAATGTTAATTTAATGTAAACTAAAAGTTAGTTAATTGTTGATTTAACTTGAAATAACTCTATCTTTGTAATGTTAGTGTTAAGGAAAAGAGTAGAATTTAAAGAATATAGTTATGAAGAAGTTGATATTTATTTTGATGATGACGTTCACTTTCGGCGCTGTGGCCCAGGACGTAGAACCTAAGTTTGAAAAAGAAGGAAATAAAGTTAAAGCTACGTACTTTCACGCCAATGGGGAAGTTTCACAACAGGGGTATTTTATGAACGAGAAGTTAGATGGGGAGTGGAAGATGTTCAATGAAAAAGGTGATAAAATCGCAATAGGTAACTATACAAGGGGTGCAAAAACTGGAACATGGATGTTCTGGGAAGGTGATTCCGTTAAAGAAGTAAACTTCAGCAATAATAGAATTGCCGCGATAACCGACAGTAAAAGTTCCAGTTCTGTAGTAAAGAATTAAGTCAAATATTTTTCTATTTATAAAAGCCCTTACTTAATTGTATGGGCTTTTTTGTGAATTCAATCCGCCTACGGGTATCAGCTCATAGGAAAACACATGCTTAGCTGTTTTGTTTGTGCATACGTGGTTATGCCAATTCCTTTTTTACATCCCGTTGTAATTGTGTTATTATTTAAATAGATTTAGAAACAACGAAAAAGTATTGCTAGCGCTGTCGCTCCAAACACTTTAGCTGTATATGCTTACCAGTAAAGCAGGTTTGACCAGAACTCTAGTACTTACCGAAAGCTCCTTCCAAGGAATACTAAACGAACATAGGTTTGTATCGCAGTGTTCCTTTTATGCGTTCAATTTCTTAGTAATTCTGGTAACGCATATGTATACGGCAAAATTCATTAGTGTTAAGAAAATAAAAGACCCTTCTAGCGAGAAAATATTAGTTTCCAAGTTAGAAGGGTCTTTGGGTAGTTCTCTTGGTTTTAACTGCACTTAAGCCGCAGTTTCCAAGGTGTCTTTAGACGTTTCTGTTTTCTTTCCACGCCCCTTTATTGCCGTTTTAATCCGGTAGGTAATATTGAAAAGTACCGGCACAATAATCAACGTTAAGAAGGTGGCGACTATCAAACCAAAAATAACCGTCCACGCCAAGGGTCCCCAGAAGATTACATTGTCTCCGCCGATATAGATTTTTGGGTCAAAATCCGTAAAAAGTGAGAAGAAATCTATGTTTAAGCCTATCGCTAATGGAATCAATCCAAGAACTGTTGTAATAGCGGTTAAAATAACCGGTCGTAATCTTGCTTTTCCACTTTTAACGATAATCTCCGTGGCATCATCCATAGGTAATAAATCCTTATCGCCTAAATTAAGTTTTACCTTTCTACGGTCAATCAATATTTGTGTATAATCCAATAATACCACCCCATTATTTACCACAATACCTGCAAGAGAGATGATTCCCATCATCGTCATCAGAATAACAAAAGACCAACCGGTAATCATAAGTCCGCCAAATACACCTATAAAACTTAGGAAAATAGCGATCATAATGATAAGGGGTTTGGAAATACCACCGAATTGAAAGATAAGAATGAGCATAATAAGCCCAAGACCAGAGAAAAAAGCGCCAATCAAAAACTCCATTTGTTTGTTCTGTTCTTCAATCTCACCCGTGTAATCAACCTTCACGGTATCTGGAACACCGTCATAGTTTTCCATTACTTTTTTAATTTCTTCTACGACCAATGCCGGATTTCCGCCGGCTTTTAGTCCGGAATATATAGTTACGACACGGTTGCCATTTCGGTGTTTAATGGCACTAAAACCTGATGAATTTTTTTGACTTGCCACTGCAGAAACAGGGACTTCCTTTATTTTACCTGTAGCGGCATCCCTGAAAATAATGTTTTGATTAAAGAGGGCATTTTTATCAAAACGGATGTCTTCGTTAAAACGTACGTTAATATCGTAATCCTCACCGTCCACTTTATAAACACTCGCTTTTTCTCCAAACAAGGAACGTCTTAATTGTTGCCCTACCTGTCCAACACCTACGCCTAGTTCTCCTGCTTTTTGGCGGTCTACACTTACCTCCATAGAAGGCTTGCTCTTATTTACGTTAATCTTTAACTCCTCTACAAACGCGATATTTTTAGTGTTGATAAAGTTTCGAATATCTTCGGCTGTACTGATCAACTCATTGTAATCGTCACCTTCCAGTTCTATATTTACAGGATAGCCAGGGGGTGGACCATCTGCATTTTTTTCAACAGAAATAGACACACCAGGATAGATGCCTGTGAGTGTTTCTTGAATTTCACCTCTCAGTTTCTCCGTGTCGAGACCGTTTCTGTACTTGTATTCACGCATAGATACAGTCACCTTCCCACGATGAGGCATCTCCGCAGAAGAACCGCCATCGGTTTGTGGGTTTCCAGCTCCCTCACCTACTTGAGAAACAGCAGATTCTACTAAATAATTCTCTCCCTTTGGATCCAAATATATTTCCCTATTTACCACATCATAAACGCGACCTTCAATAGCTTTGGTAATCGTGTTCGTTTTTGTGATGGAAGTACCTTCGGGGTATTCTATATAGACATAAACTTCATTAGGTGTATTTTCTGGAAAGAACTCGATTTTAGTTCTCCCTGATCCTACGGACATTCCAAAAAGCATAAACGTCGTAATTAAAAGTGCGAAGGTTATACCAAAGAACCAGTAGACGTTCTTGCCTCGTAACGCGTGTTCTATTCTTCTTTCGTACCAGTTTTCAAACCATACCATGGTATTATTCTGAAATTTGGTAGCCCATTTTTTAATAAGGTATTTGTAGACCCAAAATAGGATAGCGGTAAATATCATTACGGTTCCCAAACCTCGCATTGCCCCTCCGAACACTAAAATGAAAATACCAAAGCCACCTAAAATCGCACTGATGCGAAACAGTTGTTTTTTAGTGAGTTCTTTTTCCTCGGTATCCATGAATTGAGATACGAGCATAGAGTTCATAAAAATGGCCACGAATAAGGAGGAACCCAATACCACAGACAAGGTTATAGGAAAGAAAATCATAAACTGGCCAAAGATACCTGGCCAAAAAGCCAAGGGTACAAACGCCGCTACTGTGGTGACCGTAGAAATAATAATGGGAAGTGCAATTTCGCCAACTCCTTTTTTGGTCGCTTCGGTACGGCTCATCCCTTCACTCATTAAACGATATACGTTTTCTACTACTACGATACCATTATCTACCAACATACCAAGTCCCATAATCATTCCAAAAAGAATCATTGTGTTCAAGGTATAACCAGCTAAATTTAATACTGCAAAGGAGATAAACATGGACATTGGAATAGCAAAGCCTACGAACAGGGCGTTTCTAAAACCAAGGAAGAACATTAGAACCGTTACCACTAAAATAATCCCGAAAATGATGTTGTTTACTAAATCATCAACCTGGTTTAAGGTTCGGTCTGAAGAATCATTCGCTATGGAAATATTAAGATCTGCGGGATAGTAATTCTCTTTTGCTTTTTTTACGATTTCCCTGATTTGAGTTGTAGCCGCAATAGTATTTTTTCCCGATCGTTTTTTAATATCTAGCATCACTACGCTTTCTCCAAATTCGCGGGCGTAGGTGGTCTTTTCTTTTTCTTGGAAATATACTTTAGCTATATCTTTAAGATATACAGGGCCATTATCAGATTTGACTACAAAATTATTAAGTTCTTCTGGTTTTTCAATTTCGCCCAATACACGAATAGTACGCCTTTGTTCCGAGGTTTTAATATTCCCTGCGGACATGGTCATGTTCCCATTACTGATGGCACCAATAACATCTTGGAAGTTGACTTTGGACGCCATCATCTTGTAAACGTCAACGGCTACCTCCACCTCTTTTTTCTGTGCACCACGGATATCTACCTGTTTTACCTCTGGTAAATTCTCAATCTCTTCTTCTAGGTATTCCGCAAATTCCTTTAGTTTTTCTACAGGGTAATCTCCCGTAAAATTTACGTTCATTATAGGGAAGGATTCTGCCAGGTTGAGGTCGAAAATATTGGGCTCTACCTTTGCTCCGTTAAAAGTAGGCCAATCTTCACCTGCTTTTTCCCCATCCACCTCGTCTTTTACCTTTTGTTTGGCCTGTTCTACGGTAATATCTTCGTCAAATTCAACCGTTATAATAGAGTAGTCCTCTTGAGAGGTAGACGTAGTCTCTACCACATTACTCACATTTTTTAAACGGTCTTCCAAAGGATCTGTCAATAAACGCTCAATATCTTCTGCGGTATTTCCAGGATACGGCGTGCTTACATAAATCTTGGTTTCCACAATCTCTGGATAATCCTCTCTAGGCATGGATTGATATCCTTGATAGCCAATGATAAGGAACAGAGCAATCATTACATAGATGACAGAGGGGTTGTCAATTGCCCAAGAAGACAGACCAAATTCTTTATCCGCGTTTTTCTTTTGTTTACTCATTTTTGGTGTGTAATTAATAGTTTGTATAGGGTGGTGTTCCTTCTTAAAACTTTTAGTTTTCTATTTGTTTTTCAAGTAGTTTTAGAATTCATCAACTATTTACTACTCAAAACCTGTACGTTCTGACCGTCCTTTACGCTTCTAGCGCCTTCTTTTATTAATAAATCACCTTCTGTAATTCCAGAAAGCACTTCCACCATATTACCTTGAGTACGCCCTGTTGTAATAATTCTTCTTTTTGCAGTTGCCTTATCATCTTCCTTGTCATTGGCTACATAAAGATACTGTTGCCCATCAGCATTTTCAGAGATGATGCCCTGTGGTACTAAAATTGCTGCGACGGAGCTGTAGTCGTTAAGGCTTACTTTTGCTGTCAGATTCGGTTTTATCGCATCATGTATGTTAGGAACTGCTACTTCAACCGTAAAGGCTCTGTTGCCGGGATGTATAAAATTACCTGTTTGTCGTATTTCAGAAATAATAGTATCTCCTAAAACCGGAAAATAAACTTTTGCTAGGTTTCCTTTTTTAATATCGCTCAGGTAGCTTTCCGGGACATCTACTTCTATATACATATCAGATAGATTTATAATTCTAAATACTTCGGAGCCTGGGCCAGGCGCAACAACGGTTCCTTGGTCTTTTATCACGTCATCAATAATACCGGAGAAGGGAGCGCGAATGGATGATCTACCTAACTGGCTACGGATTTGTTT
>JBLHNI010000076.1:0-11385 GCA_047650615.1 Maribacter sp. | reverse complement strand
ATACCGAGTTCTTTACTACATTTAGCTTATGGAAAACTTAGAACACTTAAAGTACCCAATAGGACATTTTATCTGTCCTGAGCAAATAACCGTTTTACACATTAAAGAATGGATTAAGGCGCTAGAAACTTTTCCCAAACGTTTGGAAGCAGCGGTGGGTGACTTGACCGAGTCACAACTAGAAACCCCATATAGGCAGGGCGGTTGGACAGTAAGACAACTAATTCATCATATTGCTGATAGTCACCACCACAGCTATACTAGGTTTAAATGGGCTTTGACAGAGGAAAACCCAATAATCAAAGTATATGAAGAAAAAACATGGTCCGACCTTCTGGACGCACACTCCGCTCCTACTAATATTTCATTGTTCTACCTTAATGCCCTTCATTTAAAGCTAGTACATCTTCTAAAAGGGTTGTCGGAAGAACAGTTAACAAGGTGTTATGTGCATCCTGCAGATAATAGAAAAGTAAGCGTTGGAGAAAATATGGGTAAATATGCTTGGCACGGGAATCATCATATGGCCCATATTCAAAACTTGATAAAAAGGGAAGGTTGGTGCTAGCGAATACTTAGTCTATTTTTTTTATCATAATAAACATTGGTTTTTCCGCTTTTATCGCTTGTTTGAATTTGATTTCAGTTGTGCTATGAATGTTAAATCCGTTTTTCTTATAGAAGTTAAGCGCTGGACCTTTTTGCATCGCAGCAAGCCAAAGCACCCTTTTTTCTGCTGCTTTGGCTCGTAACAATATAAACTGAAGTGCTTTAGTACCAATTCCTTCACCGGAAGCATCTTTGGTAATATAAATTTTGTCTAGATAAAGGGCTTCTTTTTTACCATAGGCTTCAAGTGGAGCATCCGTTATTAGTTTTAGAACCCCAACGCATTCCTTGTTGCGATGAATTAAGAAAAGCTGTGTATTTATATCCCTAAATTCCTTCTTTAGTATGGTTTCTGTAAAGCTAGTTTGGATATAAGGCGTAGTATCGCCACCTGGCCATAAATGCATATAATGCTGGTTGTATGCTTTTGACCCTGTCTGTATATACTTGTCAAAGGTTTCTGGGCTTAGGGGTTCAAAATGAATAATATCTTTCATAGTCAATTATGCCATTTCTTAGCCTTTTGGTTTGTGTAACAGTATCCAAGTAGCAAAAATAGTAGTATAGTTTTAGAACTAGTATTTGGTTTGGTTGAGATTAAAACGTTTTAGCAATCAACCCTAGTCGTTTTTCCATTTAATATTACAGCCAATACTAGGTTTCTGATGTTCTATTACAGGACTCTCTACTAAAATTCCATCCATAGCTTTTCTTAAGTCTTCTCCTGTTAGGGCTACACCATTACCAGGTCTGGAATCGTCCAGTTGCCCTCGATACACTAATTTTAAACGGTCATCAAAAAGATAAAAATCTGGAGTACATGATGCGTCGTAGGCTTTGGCTATCTCTTGGGTTTCATCATACAGATATGGGAACGTATAATCCTCCTCCTTTGCTTTTAATTTCATAAGTTCCGGACTGTCCTGAGGATAATTTATAATATCGTTACTGGAAATAGCAATAAATCCAAAGCCTTTGGTTCTATACTCTTTTGCCATCTTAGAAATTTCTGGATTTACGTGGATTACAAACGGACAATGATTGCAAATGAACATGATTACCGTACCCTTTGTTCCGGTCATTGTTTCTAGATCAAGGATGTTTCCGCTTAATGTATCCAATAAACTAAAATTTGGTGCAGCAGTGCCCAAGGCCAGCATCTTACTTTCTGTTCTTGCCATACTATTCACTTTATCTGATAAAGTTACGGGTATTTTCAATGCTATGATATATGGGTGAAAATCAATTCTTTTGTGCTACTCAGATTTTCTTTTACTAACCACTGTTCAAGGTTTCAAAGCTTAGACGACTTTATTTAACAAAAAAGCAAAGTATAGAATTAAAGCTGAAAAGTAGTATCTTGGAAGCTCTTGAATACGTAAACGAGTTTCGAAATAGCTTAGTCGTGGGAGGCGAACGTGTTAAAATTATACTTTTTGACTGATACTCTTTTAGATAACATACACATAAATTATAATGGGGAGGCGCTATGGGCCATGAATGTTGTGCTCGCATTTGTCATGTTTGGTATTGCATTGGAAATTTCGGTAAGCGACTTTAAAGAGTTATGGTCAAAGCCCAAACCTGTTTTAGTTGGAGTTGTGAGTCAGTTTTTGGTACTGCCCGCTGTAACGTTTTTTCTCGTTTGGTTTATAGACCCGTATCCCAGTATAGCATTGGGAATGTTTATGGTAGCTGCCTGTCCAGGAGGTAATATTTCTAACTTTATTTCGAATTTGGCAGGAGGAAACACTGCGCTTTCTGTTTGTCTTACGGCAATCGCCACATTACTTGCTGTAGTTATGACTCCTTTAAATCTTCAACTTTGGGGTTCTTTTTATGGGCCTACAGCTGCTATTTTAAAGGACGTGGCCATTTCTCCATTTCAGATGGTGAAATTAGTAGGCCTACTGTTAGGGATTCCCTTAGTTTTGGGCATGATGGTAAATTATTTGAAACCTATTCTTGCTCTGAAAATAGCAAAAGTCTTAAAGGTGGTTTCTTTGTTATTCTTTATTACCTTGGTGTTTTTAGCCTTGTTTAATAATAGAGCGGTATTTTTAGATTATATAGTTTATGTATTTTGGATTGTACTTGTTCATAACCTATTGGCATTTTTTACTGGTTTTTCACTCTCGAAGGTCTTTGGCTTAAATACCTCGAACACTAGGTCGATTACTATAGAAACTGGGATTCAGAATTCCGGGTTGGGACTACTGCTCGTATTTACTTTTTTTGATGGGCTTGGTGGGATGGCACTTTTAGCGGCATTTTGGGGAATATGGCATATTGTATCAGGCTTGTTGTTAGCCACCATCTGGAGTGCTAAATCGGTAAATACCGAAAAAATAGCTTAAATCTATGTTGTATTGGGTACTTAAAAATAGCATTCATTTTGGGCTGTTTTGCTATCACAGAAAAATACAGGTTCATGGGCTTGAAAATGTACCTAAAAACAAACCGGTGCTTTTTTTACCTAACCACCAGAACGCTTTAATAGATGTGCTGTTGGTTGGAGTACATTGTAATAGAAAACCATATTTTTTAGCTCGTTCAGATGTTTTTAGAGGACGGGTCTTAAATACACTTTTCAATTATGTAAGAATGATACCTATCTATCGTATTCGTGATGGAAGGAATACCTTATCCAAGAATAGTGCGATTTTTGATAGTTGTGCTCAATTTTTAGGCAGTGGGGAGGCTATAGTAATGTTTCCTGAAGGAAATCATAACCTTAAACGAAGAGTACGGCCTTTAAGTAAGGGTTTTACTAGGGTACTGTTTCGCGCCTTGGAACGATTTCCGGAGTTGGATATTCAGCTCGTACCCGTTGGATTGAATTATGTAGGTGCAGAAAAATTTCCCGATTCGGCTACACTCTGTTATGGTAAACCTATTTCAGTACAGGCATTGTATGATAAAGAAGATGCACAAGGCTCTGTAGTTAGAATAAAGGAGGCTGTGACCTTGCGCTTAAAAACGCTTACTACGCATATTTCACCTGAAGTACAATATACAGAAATTGCCAACTACCTTGAAGCTCAAAAGGTCGATTTTTTAGATCCCGTAAAAACCAATCGTTTGATAAAACAAGGGGTTATCGGAACAAGCCCTGTTGCGGAAACCACCACCTTGAGTAGTAAGAAACGTTCTATTTTCCAGATGATCTTCCTGTTCCTAAACCTTCCCGTAATTCTATTTTGGAGATTGGTGGTAAAACCAAAGGTTTCTGAGGCGGAATTTATGAGCACTTTTCGTTTTGCGGTATCGATTCTAGGTTTCTTCGTTTACTACATCATGTTGTTGACTGCGTTTATAGCCGCATTAAATTTTTGGTGGGCCTTGGGGATTATCAGTTTCCTATGTATATTCAATTTATGTTATGTGAAATGGTCGCGTTTTAATTGATTCTAGACATCTTATGAAGTAGTCATCCGTTTCGAGTTTATTACGAGTCTACTTGGTCTAGAAAAGAAGTATGTATGCTAATAACACCACTAGTCATGCTCCTAGTTTTAGGACTGGGTTAATAGCTGATTTGATTCAGGTTTATCTTTCGGTTACCAATAATAACTTAGTTTCTGGTAGTACTTCAAATTATTAAAGGGTCAATTTAGCTGATGTGTACCACAATAGAAACAGCTATTTTTAGAAACTGTCCATAGTCCTTGAAAAGTCTCACAAGGGTTTTTTATATGCATTATTAAGATTATGATAAAATTTATTTATATAAAACATAACTAATATAAATAAAAATTAATAAATGTAATATCTGACCTTAGCATGCGATTTTAAGAATCGTTTTATACGAAATTAGTTCAAATACTATTGGTTAGATGTGGTTAAAAACTACTGTTTAGTTTAAAAAAATATACCCTAAAGGTATTTTAAAAATGAACGAAAATATCAAATTCATAGAAGGTCATTTTAGTCCGGCCGAAGCGGCAGACCTACTTTTGTCCCTACTCAACGATAAGATAAAGTTTCATACAGTAAAGGCACTTAATCTTCGACAGGGTGAAAAAGATTCTGTTTGCAGTTCTACAGAACGTATTTCAAGCTTAAAGGAGGCGAAAAAACGCGTAGAGGAGCTCGTTGTTGCAGCCCACAAGAATGGTATGGAACTCAAGATTGACAGTAGTATAGCTATTAGCCTCGTAGCAATATTAAAGTCTTGAGTTTATCCGCGGTCTACATCATTTTTTTCTATTAGAAAACATTCTTCTATTTTGACCAATCACTATAACCAATCAAATTATATAACTAAAGTGGAAAATTCTTTTCAAGGCATCAAAAATAAAAATCAGACTTATACATCAGAAAGTAGTACCCCAAAAATAGTATCTAGAATTATAACGGCGCTTCTTTGGTTACTGTTCGCGGCCAATGTAGCTTGCTTATTCTTCTTTTTTCCTACTATTCCAGAATGGAGGTATGAAAATATCTTCAGGGGTACTGGCTTCACTATTTTAATTTGGACCACGGTCACTTTTTTTGGCGCTTTGGTAAGTACTTATGCGAGCAATTACCTTAAAGGGTTTAGGTATCATGCAAAATTTATGGTGCTTTGTCTGGCTTTTACCTTAGCTGTAATGCTTTTTGTAGTTTCGAACCATGTAGTGTTATTGTTGTTAAGTTGGTTACTGATGGCAATTATTATGTCCAGATTAATCGGTGTTGATGCGCAATGGGGTGAAGCGAGAGAGGCATCTAAATTCACGCTCAAATATTTCTTAATAGGTACTTTGTTTCTAACGGTTGGAGTGCTGTTATTAGCCATTAAAAGTGATATGTATACGGTGAGCGGAATTGTTTCTTCTATTGATGAGCTACCGATTTATATTCTCTCCATAGCTGCAGTTTGTATCATTATTGCAGCTATCGTACAGTCGGCCATATACCCTTTTCATCGTTGGTTACTTTCTGCTATGACGGCACCAACACCTGGTTCCGCGCTTATGCATGCTGGTTTTGTAAACGGTGCAGGGATTTTATTGACCCTCTTCTCTACGGTATTGTTCGCTACTAATACCTTGGATTTGCTTTTTGTTATAGGTGGTTTAACCGCTATAATAGCACAATTCACCAAGTTGTTACAAGTAAATGTAAAGCAAAAATTAGCGTGTTCTACTATTGCACAAATGGGTTTTATGATCATGCAGTGCGGTCTTGGGTTTTTTAATGCTGCAGTGGCGCATCTTATTCTGCATGGGTTTTACAAAGCTTACCTGTTCTTGGCTTCTGGAGAGGAAATAGCTCATTCTCGGCCAAAAAAGGCAGTACATTTTAGAATAACTCCAGTGCAAGCTATTGCAGTATTGGGTTTTGGTGTCTTGGGAGCTGTGTTCTTTGCACAACTTACCGAAAAAGGAACTACGTTAGATAGCAGTATTTTCCTCACCTTAATCGTGGCGATTACAGTAGGGCAGGCGACATATAATATAGTGAAGGAAAGAAGCTTGTCACTGGTGCAGAAAATTTTTGCACCACCTGTTTTGTTTATTGCAGGTGTTGGGTGTTACGCGCTTATGTATAACGGCGTAACAGTGTTAATGGCAGATTTGCCTATGGTAGCTGTATCCCTACCGCTTTCTGTAGTCCAAATTATTTTTGGCGTGATTTTCCTAATTGGTTTTTTTATTATGAAACTGGGTATTTACAAGAACGTACCTTGGATATATGTAAAACTCATGAACATATCACAGCCCTACAAAAAATCGATTTTATTCTATAAATCTAAATCCTAATGATGCCACAAGACATCTTAAAAAGTATAGACGAAGCATCTAAAGTAATTGGAAAAACTTGGCCTTTATATTCCTTTGTAACCTCCAACCCCTTATCGGGTTATGAGCAAACAGATTTTAAAACAGCAGTAGAGACGGCAAGCTCACTCATGAATACCAATATGTTCCCTGAAGCAGCTCTTTTTAGGCAAGCTTGGGACCAAGGAGAAATTGAGGAGGGTATAGTGATGGCCTTCTTGCTAGAAAGCGGTTATACGGAAGCTCCAGATTTCTATTTACGGCAAATGGAATCCCATAAAGTAATTATAGGGAAGAACAAAAATCATATCCTAGATGGTATGATGTCAAAGTGGCTCTCTGTCTTTATGGATGAGGGTCTAGCAGAATGGGAAATGCCCGGTAAGGAAGCTGGTTTTTACAAAGCATGGCGTCAACTGGCTGCATACGATCAAGAACTTGGAATACGTTCGGTTAAAGATATACCAAAGAGCAGTGGCGAAGCCTTACAGCAGGTTTTAAATGGGCAAAGGGAAGCTGATTATGTAGACATTTTCACATATCACTTGGCATCCCTGCCTGGTTGGACGGGTTACATTAACTACCGGTCAGAATCTAACTCCCTTTGGCAGCAAGCCTACCCGATTACTATGGAGGATTATTTGGCGGTGCGTCTGTGGATAGCAAACCAATTAAACCTCGCAATTGTTCCAGAATCAAATATAGAGGATACCTCGAATGATTTGGCAGCCATACAGTACATCTGGCTAAAAGCATGGGAAAGTACCTGGCAACAGCAATTGGTCGCGTCGTTGGAGCAACAAACACCAATGGTGCCAGTTCATAAAACGGTTAAAAAAACCCCAGATGCCCAAATGGCATTTTGTATCGATACCCGCTCAGAGCTTATACGCAGGCATGTGGAAACAAAAGGGAACTATGAAACATTTGGTTATGCAGGGTTTTTTGGTATTGCGATGGATTATAGTAACCTAGAGGACGGACTTAACCGAAAATCATGTCCTCCTATTGTTACTTCTGCCTATCTCGTATCCGAAGCACCCCAATCCGGTAAGAAAGAAAAAGCACTAACGTTTAAGCGAAAGAACGACACGGCACAGTTTGGCACCTATTTCTTAAAGCGTATGAAAAACATGCTGCCATCTGCTTTTGGCTTTGTAGAGGGGTCAGGTTTCTTTTATGGTTGTTATTTATTGATACGTACTTTGGCACCCGGTACTGTTTATCGTTTCAAAAAGAAGAATATACCTTCTTACGAAGACATATGTACTCCTGAACTACGAAGTGCCCAAGATGATGAAACCTTACAGCTAAATATTCCAGTTGCGGAAAAAGCGGGAATCGTTAAATCTGCGTTTGACCTGACTGGGTGGCAAGAATTTGCGCCTTTGATTCTTTTTGTAGGACATGGTGGTCACTCTGCTAATAATGCATTTGATTCTAGTTTGGATTGTGGTGCTTGCGCTGCAAGTCCCGGAAGGCACAACGCGCGTATGCTCGCAAGTTTAGCTAATGAAACTGAAGTGAGGATTGTGTTAGCAGAAAAGCATAAAGTGGATATTCCGGATAGTACGGTTTTTATTGGAGCGGAACATAATACTACTACTGATGAAATTGAACTTTTTGATGCACATGTACCTAGTTCACATAAGGAACAATTGGCAAAAGTTAAATCCAACTTGGCTCTTGCACAACAAACAGCAACACAAGACAGGCTTGGGATTGAACAAAATAGTGTCAAAATAGCTGAGCGAAAGGCCAACCAGTGGAGTGAAACTAGACCGGAATGGGGCTTGGCGAAAAATGCTGGATTTATTGTAGGACCCAGATCCCTTACACAGAAAGAAAATTTAGATGGTCGTTGCTTCCTACATTCTTATAATTGGAAATTGGATGAAACTGGTGCTGCCTTAGAAGGTATTATGCAAGGCCCTATGGTGGTTACGCAATGGATAAATAACCACTACTATTTCTCAATGGTAGATAACGACACGTTTGGTGGGGGTTCTAAAATAACGCATAATATTACAGGCCGCTTTGGAGTGGTACAAGGTAATGGTGGAGATTTAAAAATGGGACTTCCGTTACAATCGCTGCGATCTTCAGATACGGAAATGTATCACAAGCCTTTGAGACTCTCGGTGCTCATACAAGCACCAAAGGCCCGAATAGAAGACATCTTGTCACGCAACGAAAACTTACGCACGCTTTTAGATAATGAGTGGATTTATTTAATGGTAATGAATCCCTTGAAAGACGATAGGGTAGAAAAGTACCAAAAAGGGATGAGCTGGGTGCCAGTATCGGGTAGTTCTTTTATTAGCGTAAAAAACGATTCAAAGGCAAGGGCTGAGGTTATTTAGGAAAAAGTCAGGTAAGACTGTTTCTTTTGAGCGAACTATAAAGCCATATGTTTTTTTGAATTGTAGGATGATGAATTATGTTTTTCTCGATACGATGAAACAAGGAATCTAGAAACAATTTAAAATTTCTTGGTATTAGAAAAACAGAGAATACAAGAAGTAGTTAGGAACTATAATCATCGGCGAATACTGTTTGGTTTTATTGGTTTCCGATAGGACAAGTGTATCCAATAGGAGTATGCCAAGTTTTCCCTTAAGGCTTACTTACGCTATTTAGCGCGCCAGTATTCAAGATAAACCAATGGACTGAACTATTCAGTATAGTCAGAACATTTGTTTTGCCACAAGCGTATTCAAAGGGTTTCCTGTGAATACTAGCTAAAATTTATTCCTGCTTAGTGATTGCGTTGTAACACATGTACTAAGCAGGAATAAATCCATAAATCAACTACTGGATATTACCTGCGTTGTCTCTGCTTCAAAGAGAAAACTATAATACGTATTACATCATCTCCCCAAAGAAGATAGCGTTCATCAATAATTTATTGGTGCCGTACCAGAAGGCACGGAAGTTGGTGTTATCCGTAAACGCAATGACCTTTCCTCTGCCTAAACTTTGGGTTTGAAAAGGAACCGAATTTTTAAGCATCTCTAAGTTTTCTTCAGAAATATAACCACTCAACAAAGGGTCGTTGGTATATGTGATAGGATTGTTATAGCTGTTTTTATTTGGCTTTATATATACATTAGTGTTACGGAATAGGGATATCTTATTATTTTTGTAACCAAAGTTAATAGGGTGGGTACGGTCTACCGTTGCTTCAAAAATAGCACCTCCTGTAACCTGTGCTCCCCTAAAATCGTTTTTCTGCTCAAAGTTAATATTCTTTCCGACTAAAGTATCTTTCTTGAACTCTAGCTTCATGAATTCGTTTTTATTGAACCATTCAGCCATGTTACGGTACCCGATTAAGGTGCCTCCGTCTTTCACCCATTCTTTTAATTTCTCTGTATTTCCTTTGTTGATGGCATTGCCGTAGGTACTGGGCAGGATAATGTCTGTATACTTGCTGAGGTCTACTGAACTAAAATAGCTTAAATCTATCTTGGTAAGTTCCATACTGTAACGCGTATCGAACAAATGCCAGATTTCTCCTGCATCGTAGGAACGGATTCCGTCTCCAACGATAATTGCCACTTTCTGCTTTTTAATTGGATCAAAGTCATTGCTTCCTAAATCAATGCCCTTTGTAAGGCCTGTGCCTACGCTAGTTACCGTTAAGTTACTTTCGGAAGCTACTTTTTGCATAAAATCGTGTAACTCTGTTGCGTTCAAATCTTGATTCTGTACAGGTATCATTATAGTTCCGTAGTCATAGGTTTTACCTTCAAGAGTAAAGGGAGACTTAGCCACTTTGGCTCGTAGTCCCTTTTGTGTAATCGCATTAAGTGCTTTTGGTGTGTAGTATTCGTTCCATTCAAAAAGGTAAGCGTAGTTGCTTTTGGCGCTTACAGAACCTGACAGTGGTGGTAATTCCGTTATTTCTGGACCTGCGTTACCTAACGAGCTAAGCTCTGCATAATCTACATTAAATGCCAAAGGAAAGGTCCAAGCAGATACGTCGTAGAAAAGGCTATCCTTAAAGGTTGTGCGTTTTTCAAACATTCCCTTAATCAACCTAGGGTTTTTCTGGTTCATCGGAACTACATAGCTCTTTCCTTTGGAATAGGACTTTCCGCTAATAGTAGCATCGTTTGCCAATTCATGAAACTTTATTTTATGACGCTGTAAGATTTCAGCTAAGTGCCAAGCTTTTGCGCCGTCCTTACTATCACCGAAAACGATACCTTTAACTTTACTTCTAGAAGCTTCCGCCTTAATATCTTGATAATATTTTTGCTGATAGTTTAAGGTTTTTTCCCGCATGTTATTTGCGGCTTCAATAGTAGAAAGTGCTGTAGTAAACTGATTGCGAATCGTAAAGGGGAACGTTAATAGCCCATTTTCGCTCTCTTGTATATGTCCTCTGGAACTTCCTTGCTCAAATAGAATACCTATACTGCCGTTCACATCTGGGAAGGTAGATCCTTTACCGTAGTAATAATCGTCATACCCTTCTTCAGAATAGTATAATGAGCCTATTTTATCTAAAGCTTTGGCGTGATACGTGCCTATTTCACGGGTAAGTTCTTGGTTCATGTCCGGTGTAAGCGGATGGGTTCTCATGGCTTCTCCCGGTTGAAAGAAAAAAGTAGAATTAGTTCCCATTTCATGATGATCCGTTAAAATATTGGGCATCCATTTGTGAAAGCTTTCGATACGCGCTCTGCTTTCAGGTAGTTGTACGGGGAGCCAATCACGATTCATATCAAACCAATAATGGTTTGTTCTTCCGCCGGGCCATACTTCATTGTATTCCCGCTCGTTGTTGTCAGCCACTAGGTTGATACTTTTGTTGGTATTGGCCCAATACGCAAAGCGTTGCAGTCCATCTGGATTAAAGGACGGGTCCAATAAGATCACCATGTTATCGAGCATTGCCTCAATTTTAGGCCCTTGTGCTGCCGCTAAATAATACGCATAGGCTAGAGATGCATTAGAACCACTGGGTTCGTTGCCATGTATAGAAAAACCTTGGTATACCACT
>JBLHNI010000075.1:0-11453 GCA_047650615.1 Maribacter sp. | reverse complement strand
GCCCTTAAACTTTACAAAAACAAAGGACGTAATGCCATGGGCCGATAGGATGTTTGACCTCTTTAACGAATCCTACGTTTCACTTTCCTCATTTGTACCCATTACAGATATTCAAAAAGCGTATTTTAAAAAGAAATACATCAGTTTTATAAATCCTGAGTACATAAAGTTCGTCGTAGACCAAGAAGATACCTTGGTTGCCTTTGCGATTGTAATGCCCTCTTTTTCCAAAGCGCTACAAAAAGCTAATGGGAAATTATTCCCTTTCGGAATTTTCCATTTTTTAAAGGCTAGAAAACAGAGCAAAGACGTTATTTTTTATCTTATTGGCGTTCATCCTAACTACCAGAATAAGGGGGTTACCGCTATCCTTTTTAATGAATACAGCAAAACCTTCCGAGAGAAAAAAATAGAAATGTGTTATCGCACGCCGGAACTGGCAGATAATACGGCTATTCATCAACTATGGAAACATTTTGATCCTGTTATTTACAAAAGGAGACGTACCTACAGGAAGAATTTATAACACTAGTTGGTTTTTATTTCAAAACACCATGCTATTTAACCTCTCTTTTAAAAGCAAAAAAAAGCCTAATCAACAAACTGTTGTTCAGGCTTTTTTAAAGTTTTATTATGTAATTATTCTCCCATTGCCGCAGCGACAGCAGCTGAAAGTCGTTTATACGTGCCATTTTCTAATCGCTCCCTAATTCCCGAAAAAGCCACCAAGGTTTCCCTAATGTCTTCCATAGTATGGGTTGCTGTAGGAATCATACGTAGCAATATCAATCCTTTTGGTATTACAGGATACACAACAATTGAACAGAAAATGCCATAATTCTCACGCAAATCCCTTACCAATGCCATCGCTTCTGGTATACTTCCGTTTAAATATACAGGGGTTACGCAGCTTGTAGTCGTACCTATATCAAATCCTTTTTCTTTAAGTCCATTTTGTAAGGCATTTACGTTCTCCCAAAGCTTTGCCTTAAGCTCTGGCTGTGTACGCAACATATCTAAGCGTTTTAGTGCTCCTTTTACGTAAACCATAGGTAAGGACTTCGCAAACATTTGCGATCGTAGGTTATATTTTAAGTAATCGATGATTTCTTTATCAGCAGCTACAAATGCACCAATACTGGCCATTGATTTCGCAAAAGTTGCAAAATAAACGTCAATATCATCCTGTATGCCCTGTTCCTCCCCTGCTCCAGCACCAGATTCCCCTAAGGTTCCAAAACCATGTGCATCATCTACCAAAAATCTGAAATTATACTTTTTCTTGAGCGCAACAATCTCTTTTAGTTTCCCTTGCTGTCCACGCATTCCAAAAACGCCTTCGGAAATCACTAAAATACCACCACCTGTTTGGTCCGCCATTTTCACAGCTCGCTCCAAGTTCAATTCCAAACTCTCTATATCGTTATGCTTGAAGGTAAAACGCTTACCCATGTGCAAACGAACTCCGTCTATAATACAGGCATGGCAGTCTACATCGTATACAATAATATCATCCTTGGATACCAAGGCGTCTATTGTAGACATAATACCTTGATACCCAAAATTCAATAAATAAGACGATTCTTTGTTTACGAATTCGGCACACTCCTGCTCCAACTGCTCATGAAAATCTGTATGGCCGCTCATCATCCTAGCTCCCATAGGATATGCTGAGCCATACTCAGCTGCTGTGTCGCCATCTACCTTTTTAACTTCAGGTAAATTTGCAAGACCTAAGTAGTCATTTATACTCCAGGTAATAACTTCTTTTCCCTGAAACATCATTCTGTTAGAAATAGGACCTTCCAGTTTTGGGAAAACAAAATACCCTTCTGCCTGTGAAGCCCATTTACCCAAGGGGCCTTTATTTTCTAAAATTCTATCAAATAAATCTCTCATTGCCTAATTTTTGTTCTTATTACAAAAGTAAATATTTTTAAGAAGGATTCATAACTTAATTGTAGGAACAAAAAAAGTGGGTAAAACGCCCACTTTTTTAATTGATTTTCTTGTCTGTTACTTTACAAATTGTATTTCCTGTGTTTCGGCAACGGCATTAGTTTCCATGAACCCTTGATCTTCCATCCACTGATCGCTATATATCTTACTCATATATCTTGACCCATGATCTGGAAATATAACAACCACATTACTATGTACGTCAAATTCCTTTCTTTCGTTCAACTGTTTTAAGGCCTGCATTGCAGCACCACTGGTATAACCAACGAACATTCCTTCAGTTCTAGAGACTTCCCTAGCCGTATGGGCGCTTTCACTATCGGTAACTTTTATATACTCGTCTATGATTTTAAAATCCGTAGCCCCTGGAATCAAATTTTTTCCTAGGCCTTCTATTCTGTAAGGATATATTTCTTTTTCATCTAACTTTCCTGTTTCGTGGTATTTTTTTAATACCGAGCCAAAAGCATCGACACCAATAACCTTGATATTTGGATTTTGCTCCTTTAAAAAACGTGCCGTTCCAGAAATAGTTCCCCCAGTTCCACTACAAGCCACTAAATGTGTAATCTGGCCACCAGTCTGATCCCAGATTTCAGGTCCGGTAGACTTGTAGTGTGCCTCTATATTCAGTTCATTAAAATATTGGTTGATATAGATAGACCCTTTGGTCTCTTTGTGCAAGCGTTTAGCAACCTCATAATAAGATCGTGGATCATCTGCACTTACATGGGCTGGACAAACAAAGACCTTTGCCCCCATAGAACGAAGCATATCTATTTTATCCTTTGATGATTTTGAACTCACGGCCAAAATACAGTCGTATCCTTTAATAATACTCGCCATCGCAATGCTAAATCCGGTATTCCCCGAGGTCGTCTCTATGATAGTACTACCTTCTGTTAAAATGCCTTTGCGTTCCGCTTCTTCTATAATATGGATGGCGATACGGTCTTTAGCAGAATGTCCAGGATTAAATGCCTCTACCTTTGCGTAAAAATTACCAGTAAAACCTTTGGTTACCTTGTTCAATTTAACCAATGGTGTATTTCCTATCAGTTCCAAGATATTGTTGTAAGCCTTTATCTTATTTTTCATAAGGGAAATCCTTGTGTTTATTGTTCCAAGCAATCATTTTATATGCTAAAACTTCCGGTGCAAAGCTACTATTTTTTTTCAACTAATAAGATTTTCCCTTCTAAGTCTAACAGAAAAGCAAACTCTTTCGCAACCTCCCTTAATGCCTCAAACCTTCCCGAAGCCCCACCATGACCTGCTTCCATGTTGATATCCAGCAAAAGCAAGGTGTCATTCGTTTTCATATCCCGAAGTTTGGAAACCCATTTGGCGGGTTCAAAATATTGTACTTGGGAATCGTGCAAGCCTGTAGTGACCAACATATTAGGATAGGGTTGCGCCACCACATTATCATAGGGAGAATAAGACTTCATATACTCATAATAGAGTACTTCATTTGGATTTCCCCATTCGTCATATTCGCCGGTAGTTAAGGGAATAGAATCATCTAACATGGTAGTAACAACATCTACAAAGGGCACTGCTGCAATAATACCGTTGTACAACAAGGGCTCCATATTTACAATAGCTCCCATTAACAATCCTCCTGCCGAACCACCACTAGCGTATAAATGTTTGCTGCTGGTCAACTTCTGTGATATCAAAAATTTTGAGCAATCGATAAAATCGGTGAATGTATTTTTTTTGTTTAACAGCTTACCGTCTTCGTACCATGGTCTTCCTAAATATTCCCCACCACGAATATGTGCTATGGCGTACACAAAACCTCGATCTAATAAACTCAAACGAACAGTTGAAAAATAAGGATCAATAGTAGCACCGTAAGAACCATAAGCATATTGTAGCAAAGGCGTAGCCACATTTAAAACAGTATCCTTATGGTACACCAATGATATAGGAATCTTAGCACCATCCCTGGCGGTTGCCCACAAACGCTCTTCTGTATAATTTTCCTTTTTGAATTGGTCACCCAATACTTCTTGCTCCTTCAATATCTTTTGACCTTTAGTACGCATATTAAAATCTATAACCGAACTAGGGGTTGTGAGCGAATTATAACCGTATCGAAGAACTTCTGTATCAAAATCAGGATTCGTATCTACATAGGCGGTATATGTCTCGCTTTTAAAAGGTAAAAAATAGGATAATGTACTGTCCCACTTGACGATTTTTATGTTGTTCAATCCATTTTCACGCTCAGATAGCACATAATACTCTTTAAAAATGTCGATATCCTCTAATAAAACGGAATCCCTGTGGGGAATAAACTCTTGCCAATAATCGGAGCCGGTTTCCTCCTCGCCCACTTTCATCAGTTTAAAATTGGTAGCGCCGTCCTTATTCGTTAAAATATAAAACCCGTTTTCATAATGGAAAATGGTATATTCCAGACCTCGTTGCCTCGGAGAAAACATCTTAAACTTACCCGTTGGATCATCCGTTGATAATATTTGAAACTCAGAGGTTAAGGTGCTAAAGGAGCCAATAACTAAATATTTTTTAGATTTGGTTCGATACACAAAGGTGCTGAACGTATCGTCCTTTTCTGTAAAGACCAAAACATCCTCGGCTGATGACGTTCCTAAAACATGTCTATAAATTTTATCAGACCTCAGTGTAACCGGGTCTTTTTTTGTGTAAAACAATGTTTTATTATCATTGGCCCATACCCCACCGCCGGTGGTATTCTCAATTTCTTCCTCGTAAACGTAACCAGATTTCAAGTTTTTGATACGTAAAGTATACTGCCGTCTAGAAACTGTGTCCACACCATACGCCGCTATTTCATTATCAGGACTTACAGCTATTCCTCCTAGCTTAAAATAATCATGTCCTTTGGCCATTTCATTTCCATCAAAAATAGTTTCCTCAGGAGCCGCTAACGTTTCCTTACATCTGGAATATACAGGATACTCCATTCCTATTTCATATCGCGTTTTATACCAGTATCCGTTAGATTTGTAAGGAACAGAGGAATCATCCTCTTTAATTCGTCCTTTCATTTCTTTAAAGAGTTCTGCTTGAAACGTCTTCGTATGTGCAGTTAATGCCCCATAATATGCGTTTTCCTTGTTCAGATATGAAAGTACCTCATCGTCTTCCCTATCATTCAACCAATAATAATTATCAACCCTAACATCTCCATGGGTTACTAATTCCTTAGCTATTTTTTTTGCAATTGGAGGAATATTCTTGGCCATTTAGTTCTAATTTGAATTTTTTAATAGCTGTAAAAATAATACTAATTCCATTGTAAGCTTGCCACTAATCTTGATTTAATAGCGCTGTGTACTACAACGTATTTAGTACTTTTACACAATAAACACTTAAAAACGACAACGTATGTTCGGAGATATGATGGGAATGATGGGCAAACTTAAAGAGACCCAAAAGAAAGCAGAAGCAACCAAAGAAAGGTTGGATACCGTTTATATAAATGAAAAATCCAAAGATGGAGGTATAGAAATATCGATTACCGCTAACCGCGAGATTAAAAAAATCAATATTTCTGATAACTTACTTGAAGACAAAGAACAATTGGAGGATTTTCTAATTGTAACATTAAATAAAGCAATACAGAATGCGACATCGGTTAATGAAGCTGAACTTGCCGCGGTTGCTAAAGAAGGGATGCCCAATATTCCGGGTATGGATTCGTTGTTTAAATAAGGGAGACTAAAATTTAGCTTAATGAAAGTCCATAGTGGGTATTTGACTAAAACATGGACAATTATACCCGACATCAATACTTGAAAAACAGGTATTCAACAAATTTTACGTAATAAAAAAAAATATTCTTACTCTTCATACTTCCCTTGCTACTATCTGCACTAGCGAGCAGCAATATATTTTCTAAAAACGATTGGCAATACAATCTTGAAGCTGCAAAGAAACTTGCAAAAAAAACAGGATAAGAATATCTTGATATATTTTACAGGTAGTGATTGGTGCCCGCCTTGTAAGATGCTAAAGAATGATTTGTTCGATACAAGCGCATTCAATGAAGCATCTGAAAATTACATCTTGGTTTATGTAGATATGCCTAGAAATCAAGACCTACTGTCTTCAATCAAATGAAGCATAATAAAGAGGTAGTGGCACAATATAATAAAAAAGGGGTATTCCCCCTACTGAAAATATTGAACGGCAGTGGATAATCACTTGATGAATATTCCGGGTATGCTATGAACGGTGATGTTCGGTATCATTTAAAGCGCATCAATAAATACAATTAAAACAAAAGGCGTTCCTTTTACGGAAAACCTTTTTTATTTGAGAGACCTTAGGAGGATTAATTATTAATCAACCTGAGCTCTGTGCTTCGATTTACAGCGTGTTCCCTTTGAGTAAACCTAACACCTGATTACACTAGTAGCCCACTATCGCCTTCCCCGACTTTTCTAGAACTACGGTCACTTTCTCTCCAGCAGGTTTTAAGTAAGGCGTAACCGGTGGATTAACGTAAACCTAAGACTTGGTGCAAGGCACGTAATATTTTTTTGGCTCTTAGTTTTCAGGTAAATAGTACGTCCCTTACAATTGAAACTATTATAAACGTAAAATCATCTCATCCTTTTTTAATATGGGGTGCTATTTAAGTTATCTAAAATATACCCATTAAGATTTCTCACTTTTTAAAAATCACTCTCATTGTTGATTCTGTTCTAATCCTATCAAAACAAAAGTTTTCTTACCTTTAATAAAAAACTGGCTAAATGATTGAAATCAAAAAGACTAAATCAGATAATTATAAATTTTTTGTAAAATCGGAAACGGGAAAAGTACTTTTAAAAAGTATTCTTTTTGCTGATGAAACATCCTTAAAAGAAACCCTAGGAAGTTTATCGGGTGGTCCTTCCTTGTCGAAACGTTTTGAGCGTAAAACAAATTTTAACGGTCAGTTTTTATTTGAACTTAAAAATCAACAAGGGAAGCTAATAGGAAAAAGCGGCTTATACAGTTCGGAAGCTGGTATGGAAAATGGGATTAAAAACCTGAATAACAGACTTCAAAACCAAATAATTGTTAAAAGTAGTACATCATAATTTTGGTAAGATATGCAACAGACAATCATGCATCGTATCGGTATAATCCAAATGGGTTACCATACGTAACTTCCCTTGCCCCATGCTGATAATATGTATATCTTTTTGTAACAGCATAGTGGTAAATACTTCACTACTATAATAGTTTTCATCAATCTCAAAAATGACGATATTCGTTTCTATAGGCTCTACTTTCTTAATATAGTTTAGATCAGAAAGTAACCAACCTATTTCTTTTGCTTTCCTATGATCATCAGAGAGTCTTTCTATATGGTGTTCCAAGGCATAAGTAGCCGCTGCGGCTAAAAATCCTGCTTGGCGCATACCCCCCCCAAATACTTTGCGCACTCGTATTGCCTTTGTCACCATTTCTTTACTACCTACCAACACGGAACCTACAGGACAGCCCAATCCCTTGCTAAGACATACACTAATAGTATCAAAAAGCTTCCCATATTGCTGGGCGTCTTCCTGCTTAGCAACTAGTGCGTTCCATAATCTGGCGCCATCTAAATGATAGGCGAGATGATGTTCATCACAAACGGTTTTAATTTTTTTCAATTCTTCAAAATCCCAACAGGCACCACCCCCCTTGTTCGTGGTGTTTTCTATGCAGACCAAAGTAGATAAAGGACTATGATAAAAATCCGGAGGATTGATAGCAGCAATCACTTGCTCGGCTGTCATCATTCCCCTACTACCATCTACCAACCTGCAAGACACCCCGCTATTAAAACTGACACCACCACCTTCGTAATTATAAACATGGGCATACTTATCGCATATCAACTGCTCTCCAGGCTGGGTATGCAATTTTATAGCCGTTTGATTAGTCATGGTGCCACTTGGGAAAAATAAGGCCGACTCCATCCCGAACATCTCAGCCACTTGTTCTTCCAAAGCATTTACTGACGGATCTTCCTTAAAAACATCGTCGCCCACTTTCGCGTGCATCATCGCGTCTAACATACCAGGCGTTGGTTTTGTTACTGTATCACTTATAAGATTTATTTTCATTTAATAGATAATCAAGAATTATATTAAATTTGAGCAGTACACTTTTAATGAAAACAATCCATCCCAATTGGCGAACCATCAGGGAGTACAGGTGTTGGTAGTACTTCGAATTTATCCGGATGCTCATAGAAATTCTTTATACGTCTGCCTATTTCAGATTTCATGATATCGTTTGACGCGCCAAAGCTGGTAGCCAGCTTTTTTAGTTGCTGATTTGCGATAGCGTTTACCTGGGGATGTACCTGTTTGGAAGCCGCTAGGTTCATAATATGAAACAACACCCTAAAATTGATATTCTGCTGTGTGCCGTTTAGATAATCCTCAGCATGCTTTTTATTCAAGGTATTTTCAACCACGTCATTTAAAAGCTCCTCCAGACCCAAATTCTTGGAATCCAAATACTTTTGCTGTATCAACCTAGAAGCACGCTCTGGGTGAAGCAAGAAGCCCAGAGTCATATCCGCAGCTGTTTCCGCAGCGGACAGGGGATCAAAAGATACGCCAGTTTTTCCATTAATGGATTCCCGTGTTCTACCGTAACCAAATGCCCTAGGTGGGAAAAGACTCAGTTTTTCCTTTGGAATAGCGATTTCCTCCGCATCCAAGGTTTTTAAAATAGCTTTAAGAGCATCTTCCTGCATTTTTCTTCCGACTGTCGTCACCACGTTTTGTCCATCTCCCTTCACCGCATAGTTATACTCCAAACCGCCAATAATTTTGGCAACACCCTCCGTCTGGTACCTATGAAAGAAGTATAGCGGAACAAATACATCCTCCAAAACAGAATTGGGTTCGTTGGTCCTAATGTTATCAATAGAAAAATTATCAATAGCAGTTTTACGCACCTTTAACATTTCAGTAAGCTCTTTGCTTACATCTGTACCATTGTCCCACAAATGGGCCAGAACATGAGCACTACCTTGCGGACGTGCATCTTGATCGGTTATAAACCGTAACCCTTCATCTTGTGCTGACTTCAAAATTTTGTTCAATTCCTCCCGTTCATTGGCTCCCTCTTCAAAATCGGCATAGGAATAGGCCACCGTAACCTTATCCCAATCTCCCATTCCAGTTGCGTAGGCATTTGAGAAATCTATTGCGCCTCTCTTTACCGAAAACTGAGGATGCGGATAATCCATAACCGATGCCCTATTATTAGTACTAGCGGCATAATTATGCGCAAAGCCAATCGTATGACCAATTTCATGTGCAGAAAGCTGACGTATCCTTGCAATCGCAAGAGCCAACATAGGTTGGTTATTATCGTCGTGCTCGGCAAAAGGTTTATTCATTAAAGCTTGAGCAATTAAAAAATCCTGGCGGATTCTTAGACTTCCCAAACTTACATGGCCCTTTATTATTTCTCCTGTTCTTGGATCTGTAATGCTACTCCCATAACTCCAGCCTCTTGTAGATCGGTGCACCCATTGGATTACATTGTAACGAACATCTAAAGGGTCCGCATCGTCCGGAAGCATTTTTAATTGAAAGGCATCCTTGTAGCCAATAGCTTCAAATGCCTCGTTCCACCAACGGCCGCCTTCTAATAGTGCAGATCTTACAGGCTCTGGCGTACCGTTATCTAAATAGTAGACAATAGGTTCAACCGCTTCGCTAATTTCTGCATTGGGATTTTTCTTCTCTAGCCTGTGACGTGTTATAAAACGCTTTAAAATAGGGTCTTCTACTGGTGTTGCATAATCATAATAAGAAAATGGATAAGAACCGCTTCTGGGGTCAAAAATCCTTTTTTCATATCCATTATCAGGAAGCTCTATAAAGGAAGCATGCTGTGCCACGGTTATCAAGCCTGAATTTGGAGTTACCAAGCTTATATAACTACCAGAAGCTTCGCCCTTAAAAGTCATGGTCATATCAAATTCTATATTTTTAGGGAAGGCTTTGGTGCGTTCCAGCGCAAAAGCGCTTTTTGAACGGTCCATACTATAAGAGCCTTGTTTTGCACGTTTTAATCTTCTTGAAACACCGTGAGCATCCTGCATTAAAAAATCGGTAATATCAATTATGTATGTTCCGTTTTTTTCTTCTTCAATCTTAAAGCCTCCCAAAATAGACTTTGCAAAAGCCTGTTCTATGGATTTTTTTTCCAAAGCATTATCAGTCAATGCCCTAAATTTTAAATTTGGCTGTACCAAAAGTAGTTTGTTTCCAGCTTTTTTAAAATAGACTACCTGCTCGTTACCCAATTGCCCTCTATCTAATCCTATGTCATTACTCCCTATACCACTACTTAAGGAGTACACATATAGAAAATCGTGGTCTAGTTTATCGACCTCCAAGAAAATTTTATCATTCATGGCGTCATAATAGAAATCAAAAAGACCTTCATATTTCTGAAAATCAGACTTATTTTCAGAAAACTGTGCTGTAGATACTTGATAGGCAAATAAGCCTAATACAAGCAAGATGTAATTTTTCATTTTTAACGTAGTTTAGCTTCTAAAGCTATATAAAATAAAGGAAATAGCATTTTTTAAAATGCGATTAGATTATAAAATAAGGCAAGAGCGATTACTATTGCCTAAAAGAACATTATTTTTACCACAAAATAGAACAGAATGATTATTACAACGGACCATTACAAAGGTCTTATAGATCGCCTTGGCGCGTTAAGGAGGTATCTTTGACATTGATGCCAAACTTATTGAAATAGAGAATGAACAGGAAAAAACCTTAGCTCCAGACTTTTGGGACCATCCTCAAGTGGCACAAGCGCACATGAAATTCATTCAATCCAAAAAACAATGGGTAGATGACTACAATGCGGCCAGCAGCCTAGTTAACGATTTAGAAGTTCTCATAGAATTTCTACAAGAGGGAGAAGTGTCCCAAGCCGAGGTGCAATCCCAGCACGACAAAGCTTTAAGTGTTCTTGAGAAAATGGAGTTCAAAAACATGCTTTCTGAAGAAGGTGATGAACTCCCTGCCGTACTCCAGATTACGGCCGGAGCGGGAGGTACCGAAAGCTGTGATTGGGCCGCTATGCTTATGCGTATGTACATGATGTGGGCCGAAAAGAACGGATATAAGGTGAAGGAACTAAATTACCAAGAGGGTGATGTTGCAGGTATTAAAACGGTAACCTTGGAAATTGATGGGGAATTTGCTTTTGGCTGGTTAAAAGGAGAAAACGGTGTACACAGGTTGGTTCGAATATCCCCTTTTGATAGTAATGCAAAAAGGCATACTTCCTTCGCATCTGTTTATGTGTATCCTTTAGTTGACGATAGTATAGAAGTAGATGTAAATCCTGCTGATATTACCATTACAACTGCGCGCTCCAGTGGCGCAGGTGGACAAAATGTAAACAAGGTCGAAACAAAGGTACAGTTGACGCACCACCCCAGTGGTATACAGATTTCATGTTCGGAT
>JBLHNI010000074.1:0-11455 GCA_047650615.1 Maribacter sp. | reverse complement strand
ATCACACAGAAGCAGCCGGTATTTTGAATAGCGAAGGATGGTCTACAGGAGTCACCATTGCAGATGTAAACAACGATGGTTATGTAGACATTTATGTAAGCAGGGAACTATACGATGAAAATTCGGATTGGAGAAAAAACCTGTTATACATCAACAAAGGAGATGGCACTTTTGAAGAAAAGGCAGCGGCCTATAATATCGATGATAATCAACGAACAAGACACGCTACCTTTTTAGATTATAACAAGGATGGCTTATTAGACCTGTTCCTCCTTACACAGCCTCCCAACCCTGGCAGTCTTTCTCAATATTTTACCGCTGATCATCTTTTACTGCCAGAATACACCCTTAAACTCTACAAAAACATAGGAGACACTTTTGTAGATGTTACTAAAAAAGCTGGCCTGGAACGTACTGGGTTTCCGAATGCCGTTTCTGCAAGCGACCTTAACAATGATGGTTGGACAGACCTCTACATCGCAAATGATTTTGATGCTCCAGACTTCTTGTTTATAAACAACCAAGATGGCACCTTTTCTAGTACCGAAAAACTAGCCTTAAAACAAACTTCTTTTTACAGTATGGGCGTAGACGTAGCAGATATAAACAATGATGCTCTTCTGGATGTTTTTGTAGTGGATATGGTTTCCGAAGACAACTTTCGCCAAAAATCCAACATGAGTGGCATGGATATTAGCGCTTTCTGGAAGGTAGTGGATGATGGCGGTGGATTTCAATACATGTACAACACGGTACAACTAAATAACGGAAATGGGACGTTTAGCAATATAGCGCAACACTCAAATATGGCAGCGACAGACTGGAGCTGGTCTAACCTCATCGCTGATTTTGATAATGACGGCTTAAAAGACACCTATATCACCAACGGTCTTCTGCGAGATATTAGAAATACGGATGCAGATAAAAAGATTGCAAACTATATCAATACCACCAGAATGGACTATATATCCAAGAATCCAGATGGTGGAACTCTTGAGAGTATTTGGGATATCGTTGATTTAGACACGGCGGTAAACATGATTCCCTCGCAACCTTTAAAGAACTACGCCTATAAAAATATGGGCGACCTTACCTTTAATAAAGTGTCCGCAGATTGGGGACTGGATGATGAATCGTTCTCTAATGGATCTGCTTATGCTGATCTTGATAATGACGGGGATTTAGATTTAGTCATTAACAATATAAACGAAGAAGCTTTTATCTACAGAAACAATTCAGAAACACTTGATAAAAACAATTACTTAAGAGTACAGTTGACTGATTCTGAAAATCAGCCTGTTTTTGGTAGTCGCGTACAAATTTATACTCCAAATGGTATTCAAATACAAGAAACTACTAACGTTCGAGGCATTTACTCCACTAGTGAACCAATTGTTCATTTTGGACTCGGAAGCCAAACTCAAATAGACAGCATAGTAGTTCAATGGCCTAATGGTAAAGCCACAGTACAATATAACGTAGCCGCAAATCAAGTTCTTCAACTCCCAATGAAGACAGCTACTAGGTCTGCCAGAGATCTTTTCTTAAAATCAGAGGACAATTATTTTAAAGAAGCTACGGCTACATTCTCAGGTTCTTTTGTCCACAAAGAAAACGACTTCGATGATTTTAAAAAGCAAATTCTGCTGCCTCATAAAATGTCTCAGTTTGGCCCCGCTGTTGCCGTAGGTGATATCAACAATGATGGACTAGAAGATATTTACGCTGGCGGCGCAGCAGGGCAAAGTCCTACCGTATTCCTGCAAGGGACTTCAGGTGCTTTTAAACCCACAGCGCTTCCCTTTTGGAACAAGGAAAAAGCGTATGAGGATGTGGATGCCTTATTTACAGACGTCAACGGAGATGGTTATCAGGATTTATACGTAGTTAGTGGCGGAAATGCGCACCCTAAAAACGATTTTCACTATACGGATAGGTTATACCTAAACGACGGCTTAGGAGGCTTTAAAAAAGGTGCTATACTAAACGGGGATAGAGTAAGCGGATCTATCGTTAAGGCTGCCGACTATGACGGTGATGGAGACTTGGATCTTTTTGTTGGCGGAAGGCACCTACCCCATCAATACCCCAATCCTACAGCTAGTTCCTTACTCATAAATGATAATGGGCAATTAAAAAATCAGACACAGGAACTGGCAGAGGAGCTTAAAGATATTGGCATGGTTACAGATGCAATTTGGTCCGATTACGACAACGACAAAGACCTGGACCTTATTTTAACTGGCGAATGGATGGCCATTACCGTTTTTACTAACGAAAATGGAACATTAACAAAAACCAATATTCCAACGCTTGAAGAAACCAAAGGATGGTGGTTTAGCCTAGAACAAGGAGACTTTGATAACGACGGTGATATGGATTTTATAGCCGGAAACCTTGGCCTCAACTACAAATACAAAACAGACCCAAAAAAGCCGTTTGACATCTACTATAACGATTTTGACGCCAATGGTAACGCAGATATTGTTTTAGGCTATTACAATAATGAAAAGCACTATCCGCTTCGCGGGTTTTCCTGCTCTTCTCAACAAATACCAGGTTTAAAGGATAAAATTCAAAAATATGATGTCTTTGCTTCCCTAGAACTTAAAGAAGTTTACGGGGAAGATCAGCTCAAAAACGCGCTTCATTATAAAACGGATATGTTTGCCTCTGCCTATATAGAAAACTTAGGAGCTGGAGAATTTAAGGTATCTGTACTTCCTGCATTAGCGCAACTATCAAATATTAATGATATGCTTGTAGAGGATTTTAACGGGGATGGTTTTTTAGATGTGCTGGCCGTAGAAAATCTATACGTATCTGAAATAGAAACCCCTAGGAACGATGCCGGTACTGGACTTCTACTCTTAGGAGATGGAAAAGGCACATTTACCGTAAACCGAGGTGCTGACACAGGCTTTTACGCAACAAAAGATGCAAAACGGATGGCTGTTATTTCTGTGGGTGCTAGCAAAGGTGTTTTAGTAGGGAACAATAACGATGAACTGCAATATTTTGAAGTATTATCCAACTAACGGGAGAAAAATTATGTCTTACAACGTATGATAAAACTTTAAATACCCTAGGTTCTATTTCAATTTCTTAATAGGACTCCCTTATGTATTACGTTGGTTTTGAAATATTTGAAGCACGCTATTCTGGGAGCAATCCCCCATTACATCCTAAGCAAATAAAAAAATTAAAAATTTAACTTAAGAATCTAAATACAAGTCCACCAAACCCTCTGGCGTAGTAACAGCAATGGTTTTGTTTTCACGATCTACCTTTGTAATAATCTCATCCGTAATAGGAATAAGTAATTGCGTATCTCCCTTTTGGACTTCAAACAGTGCCTGTGGCGTAGTATCGTTTACACTTTGTACAATTCCTATATCACCATGAACGGCATCCATCAAGGTGAATCCTATAATTTCATGAAAGTAGAACTTATCTCCTGTTAGTTTAGGAAGCATGGTAAGGGGCAAATAAAGTAACGACCCCATGATACGATCCGCATCGGATTCCGTTTTTACCTCCTCAAAATCTATACGCAATAAGTCGGACTTATGAAGTCGGCATCTATCAATAAAAAATGGAACCAGATTGTTTCCTAAAGAAACAAACACTGATTCCAAGTTTTGATATATTTCAGGATCGTCCGTATCTAATTTGACGAGAACTTCTCCCTTAAAACTGTATTTAGAAACGATTTTGCCTAGGTAAAAACAAGCTGACTTAAGCATATCGTTTATACTTTATTTCTCTTCAGAAGGTGCAGCAGCATCTCCTTTTGCCTCTTCAACAGCGGCATCAAGAGCAGAGACAGGAGCTTCTTCAGCTACAGCTTCAGCAACTTTTTCTACCTCTTCAGCAACCGGCTCAGGAGCTAAGGCAGCGGCAGCTTCAGCAGCACGCTTATCATTTATTTCCTTTTCTGCTTCTAAAGCTTTCGCTTTAGCATCTGCTTTTACTTTATCTAAACCACCAACCTTAGTAGCTACGGATACATCTTTTTCTTCTAACCAAGCGTTAAATTTCTCCTCCACTTGCTCTTCCGTTAAAGCTCCTTTGCGTAAACCTCCCAAAAGGTGATTCTTTAACATAACTCCCTTGTAGGAAAGAATAGCTCTAGCCGTATCTGTTGGCTGTGCGCCATTCTGTAACCACTGTACAGCGTTGTCCACATTTATCTCGATTGTAGCGGGATTGGTATTAGGATTATAGATTCCTAATTTTTCTAAGAATTTACCATCTCTTTTCGCTCTTGCATCTGCAGCAACTACCCAATAGAATGGTTTTCCTTTTTTACCGTGTCTTTGTAATCTAATTTTTACTGGCATCTCACATTAATTTGTTGGGTCCCCGACCCTTAGTTATTAATTCTTTTTTAATTTCCCTCATAAAGGGCTGCAAATATATAACTTTGAATTTAATAGTTCACTATGTCCATATAAGTAAATTTAGAACTGATGTATTTAACGAACCACTACCCAACCCATTAAACCTCCAATCATTAAAATCTAATATATTTTACAGCATAGATTTACACATCCGTAGCTCACAAGCCTTGAAACTTACCTTTTTCAGAACTGTAGTTTTTAGTTGCTTTTTCACCCATCAAATCGCGATATTCTCCCCCTTGTATTTAAAATCGAATTCATAAAGACACTACATACTTCCTCTTCGAGAACAATATCTAAAGCCTGCTAAAAACCAACAAACACTCCACAAGCACTACTTAAGAGGCAAACGCATAGCGCTATCGTCAATTTTACATCATTTATTCCCGTTCCACCAGTTGATCTTTCCCAATAACCAATTTTGATTTATGCTTGGAAATCAACTCTCTAATATCCTTAAGAATTTCTAAATGGGCATCTGCGACATTAAAACGTTCACTAGCATCAAAGGCTAGGTTAAAAAGTAATGGCACATCATGTTTAACGCGTTCTCCAAATTCCCCATAGGCACCTTGTGTTATAAAATGAGCCTTATAATCCCCTACCCGTGCTGCAAACAATTCGCTGCCGCGATAGTAGAGCAGGCTTTTTCTAGGGCTGGACTTTACTTCTAATAAGGTTTTACTTAAATCAAGTCCATCTATAACTCTATCTTTTGGAATACTAGAATTTGCCATAGCACTAAAAGTGGTGAACAAATCCAACGTTGAACCTAAGTCGGAAATCACTGCTGGCGTTATTATACCTGGTCCCCAAAATACAGTAGGTACACGCATACCGCCTTCCCACGTAGTTCCTTTGCCTGCTTTTAACAAACCAGCAGTACCTCCATTATTTTTAAAAGGCAGCCAAGGCCCATTATCGGAAGTAAAAACGACTATGGTATTTTCTGCAAGCCCTTTCTCTTTTAAAGCATTAATTATCTTCCCTACACCATTGTCAATTTCTTCTACCACATCACCATACAGACCACGTTTACTTTTTCCCTTAAAGTCTTCGGACGCAAAAAGGGGAATGTGAGGCAAATTGTGCGCTAGGTATAAAAAGAAAGGCGTCTCATTCTGCTGCTGAATAAAAGTAACCGCTTCATCGGAGTAGCGTTTGGTAATATTATTCTGATTTGCGGGCCGTTCCACTATTTCCGTCCCCCGAAGCAAGGGTACATTAAAATGTTCCGTCTTGATTGAATCGTTTGGTTGCGCCCAATAGTTCTGGTATCCCATCTTATTGCTATGATCCATATCATTGGAGTACGGAATACCAAAATAGGTGTCAAAACCATGATTGGTAGGCAAAAATTCTTCCTTGTGTCCTAAATGCCATTTCCCAATAGCTGCTGTCTTATATCCTGCTTCCTTCAGTTGTTCTGCTAAGGTGATTTCAGAAGCGGGTAAGCCATTTTTTGAATTCGGAAACAACACCCTAGTCGTACTACTTGCCATACCACTCCGAACAGGAAGTCTTCCAGTTAACAAACCTGCTCTACTAGGCGTGCACACACTAGCCGCAGCATAGAAATTAGTCCATTTTTGGCCTTCAAAGGCCATTTTATCTAGATGAGGTGTTTTAATAGAAGGATTCCCAAAGACTCCCAAATCGCCATACCCCAAATCATCGGCAAAAATAATAATGAAATTGGGTAAATTTTTATCCTCTTCTTGTCCGTATACAGTAGTTACAAATAGAAAATAGGCTAGTATCAAAAAGTTAAAGGGTAGTATAGAAAACAAATAATTTCTCATGAATAGATTGACTTTAGTTCTGGTAAGATAGTAAATATTAAAAATCTCGCTAGGTTAATAACTCTTTGTAACTCCTCTTTTTAAAAGTGCGACTTTTGGTTACTTTTATAGAATCAATAATGACTTCTCTTTTTTTGTTTTTATGTGTTACATTTTAGAATATAATACCTAAAACTAGAGAAACCTCAAACCCACTGCATGTACCTAATATTCGACACCGAAACCACCGGATTACCCAAAAACTGGAACGCACCCTATACAGATTCGGATAACTGGCCGCGTTGTATCCAGATTGCTTGGCAGTTGCATGATGAGATGGGTAAGGTTGTTGAACATGAAGATTATTTGGTGCGACCAGATGGGTTTAATATTCCCTATGATGCAGAACAGATTCACGGTATTTCTACAGCATTAGCGGAGCAAAAAGGCATCCCCCTTAGTGCGGTTTTGGAAAAGTTCAATGCCGCTATGGCAAAAACGAAGTTCATTATAGGCCAAAATGTGAAGTTCGACCTGAATATCATGGGCGCAGAATTCCATCGTTTAGGGGTAGAAAACCCACTACAGGAACTCCCTGTTCTAGATACGTGTACAGAACACACAGCTAAATTATGTCAGATTGCCGGAGGGCGCGGCGGCAAGTTTAAATTGCCCACCCTAACAGAACTGCACCAGCATCTTTTTAATAAACCTTTTGGCGAGGCGCATAATGCCACAGCTGATGTTGAAGCCACCACGCGTTGTTTTTTAGAACTGGTACGTTTACGACAATACACCAGTGAACAGCTGGATGTGCAACCCGACTATTTCAAGAATTTCTCGGAAGCCAATCCTCAGGAGGTACAGCTAATTGGTCTAAAACACATCAACCTTAAAAAGGCATCAAAAAAAATTGCCGATGCCCTTTGGGATCAGGACACTGGCGGTGTGAGTCAGGATGAAATCAAGGAAAACATAAAAACACTAGAAGATGCCACTTTTGTGCACCTTCACAACCATTCTCAATTCTCGGTACTGCAATCTACCATCAATATAAAATCCTTGGTAAAAGTTGCGGCCGATAACGATATGCCCGCTGTAGCATTAACGGACCACGCTAATATGATGGGGGCCTTTCACTTTGTAAAGGAAGTCGGCAGTCATAACAAAGGGGTGAAAGAAAAGAATGCTGCCGCTCTTGAAAACGGAGAAGAACCTACTGCAAAAGAAATCACGCCCATTATTGGCTGTGAATTTTTCGTGTGTGAAGACCATACCAACAAAAATGTTAAGGATTACGGCTATCAAATCGTATTACTTGCTAAAAATAAAAAGGGCTACCACAATCTGGCAAAGATGTCCTCCATTGCCTATACCAAAGGGTTTTACTATGTGCCGCGTATAGACAAAAAAGTAATTCAACAATACAAAGAGGACATCATCGTACTCACGGGAAACCTGTATGGCGAAGTACCAGGAAAAGTATTGAACGTTGGGGAAAACCAAGCAGAAGAGGCACTGCTTTGGTGGAAAGCCGAATTTGGTGATGACCTTTATATTGAAATGATGCGCCACGGACAGGAAGATGAAGATCGTGTAAATCAGGTACTGTTAGAGTTTTCAAAGAAGCACGAAGTAAAACTGGTTGCTTCTAACAATACCTATTATTGTGCCAAGGAAGATGCCGAAGCACATGATATTTTACTTTGTGTGAAAGATGGGGAAAAACAGGCCACCCCTATAGGTCGAGGACGTGGTTACCGTTATGGCTTACCTAACCAAGAGTATTATTTTAAATCTCAGGCAGAGATGAAGGAACTCTTCAAGGATGTTCCCGATGCCATTTTAAACGCTCAGGAAATTATAGATAAAATAGAATCCTATGAATTGGCGAGGGATGTACTCTTGCCTAAGTTTGATATTCCTGATGATTATAAGGATGCAGAAGATTCCGCTGACGGGGGTAATCGTGGTGAAAACGCCTATCTGCGACACATCACCTATGAAGGCGCTAAAAAACGCTATCCTGAAATCACCGATGACATTCGGGAACGTATTGATTTTGAGCTCGATACGATAAAAAATTCAGGGTATCCAGGTTATTTTTTGATTACCGAAGATTTTATCCGCGAAGCACGGAATATGGATGTCTCTGTTGGCCCTGGTCGTGGTTCCGCAGCGGGTTCCGTAGTAGCCTATTGTTTAACTATTACCAATATAGACCCACTTAAGTATGATTTGCTTTTTGAGCGTTTCCTGAATCCGGATAGGGTGTCTATGCCCGATATTGATATCGATTTTGATGATGAAGGCCGTGGTCGCGTTATGGATTATGTTATTAAAAAATATGGCTCCAACCAAGTAGCGCAAATCATTACCTACGGTACGATGGCAGCAAAATCCTCTATTAGGGATACCGCTCGTGTATTAGACCTTCCTTTAGGCGATGCGGATCGGATTGCCAAACTTATTCCTACCATGTCCAAACTAGGTAAGATTTTTGGCCAGTCCGACGCTGATTTAAAAAAGAAATTTCGCGCAGAAGATTTAGAGAAAATACATGAACTGCTAAACATACATGATGGGGACGACTTAGAAGGGCAGACCTTAAAAATGGCGCGCACCTTGGAGGGTTCGGTTCGGAATACGGGAATACATGCCTGTGGGGTTATCATTACCCCTAGTGATATTACCGATTTTGTTCCTGTAGCCACCGCCAAGGATTCGGATTTGTACGTTACGCAGTTCGATAACTCGGTCGTGGAAAGTGCCGGCCTTTTAAAGATGGATTTCTTGGGCCTCAAAACGCTGACCCTAATCAAGGACACCGTAAAAATCGTGAAAGCAAAACACGATATAGATGTAGTTCCTGATGATTTTCCGCTGGACGATGAGAAAACATATGAGTTGTTCCAGAAAGGAGAAACGGTAGGTGTTTTTCAATATGAATCTCCGGGAATGCAAAAACACATGAAGGATTTAAAACCCTCTGTTTTTGATGACCTTATTGCCATGAACGCCTTGTACCGTCCAGGACCAATGGAGTACATTCCAAGTTTCGTAGCCCGTAAAAATGGAAGCGAAGAAATTGCCTATGACCTTCCTGAAATGGAGGAATACCTAAAAGAAACCTATGGTATTACGGTATACCAAGAGCAAGTAATGCTCCTATCTCAAAAACTGGCAGGTTTCTCCAAGGGTGATGCGGATGTACTGCGTAAGGCCATGGGTAAAAAGATATTTGCGGTACTTCAAAAGATGAAACCCCAATTTTTAGAAGGTGGGGCTGCAAACGGTCATCCGACAGAAATCTTAGAAAAAATATGGAAAGATTGGGAAGCCTTTGCTGCTTATGCTTTTAATAAAAGTCACTCTACCTGTTATGCATATATCGCCTACCAAACGGCATATTTAAAAGCCCACTATCCTGCAGAATATATGGCTGCGGTATTGAGTAATAATATGAACGATATAAAACAGGTGACCTTTTTTATGGAGGAATGTAAGCGTATGGGCTTGGATGTATTAGGGCCAGACGTAAACGAGTCGTACTATAAGTTTGCCGTAAACAAAGAAGGTGCCGTACGTTTTGGAATGGGCGCTGTGAAGGGCGTAGGACGTGCAGCCGTAGAAACTATTGTGGAACATCGTAAAACAGATGGAAATTTTCATTCGGTTTTTGATTTAGCAAAGCGAATCGATTTACGGTCTGCAAACAAAAAAGCCTTTGAAAACTTGGCAGTAGCAGGTGGTTTCGATTCCTTCGGTACCACACACCGCGCACAGTATTTCCATACAGAAGGCGATAGTATTACTTTTTTAGAAAAGGTAATTAAGTCTGCCGCTAAATACCAAGAGAACAAAAACTCCTCCCAAATGGATATGTTTGGCGGTATTAGTGAAGCACAAATTCCAGAGCCTGTAGTTCCTCCTTGTGAGGAATGGGGTACAATGGAAAAACTACGACGTGAAAAAGAAGTGGTAGGCATCTATATTTCTGGACACCCGTTGGATGATTTTAAGACCGAGATAACCGCGTTTTGTAATGCTGGTATTTCGCACCTTACGGATATGGACAGTTACCTTAACCGAGAACTCACCGTTGCAGGAGTTATTACCGATGTGCAACATCGCATCTCCAAGAATGGTAAGGGCTGGGCAGCTTTTACCATGGAAGATTATACAGACTCCTTTGAATTTAGAATCTTTGGCGAAGAGTACCTGAAATTCAGGCACTTTTTAATGATCAATTCCTTTGTGTACGCTAAAATCTTTATCAAAGAAGGATGGGTAAACAGGGATACCGGCAAAAAAGGGGATCCAAGAATGCAATTCAACGGTTTTATACTCTTACAGGAAGTAATGGAAACCTATGCTAGGAAGCTAACTATTAAATTAAATATAGATAAGCTGGAAGAAAAAGGTATTCATGAATTAAAAGACACCTTGACTTTGCACAAGGGGGACCACCCCATAAATTTTATGATTTACGAAATGCAAGAAGAAATTAAACTGAACCTAACTAGTAGGAAACAAAAAGTACAGATTAGCAGTGAGTTATTACAAGAACTGGAAAAGCAAGAGGTACATTTTAAACTGAATTGACAGTCTGCTTTTAAAATTAACGACACAGTAACTTGACATAAGACAAAACAATGTAAGACCTTGGACTTTTTTCAATTTAACTTTTAAGCCTACAAGTACTTATTCTTTTTACTGATAATCACTAGGGGGCCTATGTCATAAATATATGAATGCTAATTCAAACCAGAGTATTAGGTTATTTCAAGAATATTAATCCTAGAACTAAGCTATCTAAGGCACACTTTCATTAATAATCATTCTCCAGTGTTCTAGCAGAAGTTATACATGGCTGTTATTTTAGAATCATAATAAACAGTAAGACACATAACCTGTTGTGAATTTTCCCCTCCTAGCAAGTTCTCTAATCTTTTCGAAAACAAACGAAACCTATCCTGAACATATTAAATGGTTTTATCATACTAGATTGACTTTCGGCTGCATTCTAAAGAAAACGCTTAGACTAACAAATTCCTTCGATGTATTGGTATCCCTTGTTACTTTTTAGCATGAAAATTACTACTTGATATTAATAAACTAATATAAAAGACGCAACATAGTGACAAACTCAACTTATCAAAATTTTTAAAATAATAGTAATACTTTCTATAGTTAAAAGTATCACAATCTATAACCTTAGTATTGCTAATTTTATAATTTTGTGTTTTAAAGAAAAACTATGACAAAGAG
>JBLHNI010000073.1:0-11505 GCA_047650615.1 Maribacter sp. | reverse complement strand
GCCTATCCACAAACTTTTGCATCATATCCGTATCCGTAGCGGTGGGGTACGCGCAGGTAACGTGAATTCCGTGCGGTGCCAGCTCGCGGCGCATACAGTCGGAAAAGTGTTTAAGACCTGCTTTGGTACTTCCATAAACGGCATAGAAAGGTGTTCCTAAAAGACCTAGGCCTGAAGAAATATTCAAAATACCTCCGCTTTTAGCAGCTTTCAATAACGGAATAGAATACTTAGTTAACAGCAGTACCGCAGTAAAATTGACAGCAATCTGATCGTACAATTCTTCATCAGCAAGCTCATCCAAAGGTCCGGCAGAAAGAATACCGGCATTATTAATTAAAATATCAAGATAACCCCATTTGTCCTCTATCCGTGCCGCAGCTTCTCTTAGAACATTAATGTCGGCGACATCGCCATATACCCTGATAAAATTTATATCAGGATGGTTTCTCGTAAGTTCCTTTAGCCTTTTTTTATCCCTTGCAATAATCGCTAAATGGGTTGCGCCCCTATTAATTAATTCGGTCACCATACATTTACCTATACCACGCGTACCTCCAGTAATCAAGACTCTTTTACCTTCTAAATTCATTGCCAAGTTTTGAGTTTATCTTTCTAATTTTTAACTTAAAGTACTTAAAAAAAATAAGATTTATGCGTAAGGCTACCTCGAAAAATTAAAATTACCAAGGCTTCATTCTTTACTAGATTAAACTGTGAAGTTGATAATAAATTGATATGAAAAATAAAAATAGTTAGTAGCTTTTTCATAGCCATAACTAAAAAAACCCTGAACGAACAGGGTTTTTTGGTTATTTTGATAGCCGATTATAAGAATCCGACCAACTTCTAAGCTATTTTATTTCGTTTACGCTCATTCTCCGTTAGATAAATTTTACGTAACCTTAAATGCTTAGGCGTCACCTCAACGTACTCATCTTTCTGAATATATTCCAAAGCCTCTTCTAGAGAAAATTTAATAGCAGGAACAATTTTTGCTTTATCATCCGCTCCAGAAGAACGTACGTTAGACATCTTTTTAGTCTTTGTTATATTCACAGTCATATCGTCACCACGAGAATTTTCTCCAATAACCTGACCTTCATATATATCCTCTCCTGGGTCTACAAAAAACTTACCTCTGTCCTGTAATTTATCAATAGAATAAGGAATTGCTTTTCCTCGTTCCATAGAAACTAAAGAACCATTTTGACGTTGCGGTATATCTCCCTTCATAGGTTGATATTCTAAGAAACGGTGCGCCATAATAGCCTCACCCGCTGTGGCTGTCAATAATTGATTTCTAAGACCTATAATTCCCCTTGATGGGATATGAAACTCGCACAGCATACGGTTGCCCTTTGCCTCCATACTGGTCATTTCTCCTTTACGAATAGAAACCATTTCCACTGCTCTACCTGATACATCTTCGGGTAAATCGATTGTCAAATGCTCAATAGGTTCACACTTTACGCCATCTATTTCCTTTATAATTACTTGTGGTTGTCCAATCTGTAATTCATACCCCTCACGTTTCATAGTCTCGATCAATACCGAAAGGTGTAATACCCCACGACCAAAGACCAAAAACTTATCCGCACTATCGGTTGGGTTTAGTCGTAAAGCCAAGTTTTTCTCCAATTCACGCTCTAAACGCTCCTTAATGTGTCTGGACGTTACAAATTTCCCATCCTGACCAAAGAATGGACTATCGTTAATCGTAAATAACATACTCATCGTTGGTTCATCTATTGCAATAGTCTTAAGACCCTCTGGGTTTTCAATATCCGCAATAGTATCTCCTATTTCAAAACCTTCAATCCCTATTATTGCACAGATATCTCCTGTCTCTACTTCTTTTACTTTCTTACGTCCTAAACCTTCAAAAAGAAAAAGCTCTTTAATTTTAGATTTAACAATATTACCACCTCTTTTTACCAAAGAAATCTGCTGCCCTTCTTTCAAGCCGCCACGCGTTAATCTTCCAATAGCAATACGTCCTGTAAATGACGAAAAATCCAAGGATGTAATTAACATCTGTGTAGTACCTTCTTTTGGCTTAAATGTTGGTATGTGTTCTAAAACCATATCCAAAAGTGGCTCTATATTATCCGTTTCATTTTTCCAGTCCTCACTCATCCAGTTATTCTTGGCAGAGCCATAAACAGTAGGGAAATCCAATTGCCATTCTTCTGCACCCAATTCAAACATCAAATCAAATACCTTTTCATGCACCTCATCAGGGGTACAGTTTTCCTTATCCACCTTATTGATTACTACACATGGCTTCAACCCAAGGTCAATAGCCTTTTGCAATACAAAACGCGTTTGTGGCATTGGGCCTTCAAAAGCATCTACCAATAACAAAACACCATCAGCCATGTTCAATACACGTTCTACTTCCCCTCCAAAATCGGCGTGACCAGGCGTATCTATGATGTTTATTTTTGTGTCCTTATAAATAACAGAAACGTTCTTGGAGGTAATGGTAATACCACGTTCCCGTTCCAAATCATTATTATCCAAAATTAAGTCACCTGCATTTTCGTTTTCACGAAAAAGGCTACAATGGTACATGATTTTATCAACCAAGGTGGTTTTACCGTGGTCAACGTGGGCAATGATGGCAATGTTCTTCGTATTAGACATAAGGGTTTATTTTAAGCGTGCAAAGATACTTGATTTTTTTACACGTTTTCATAATCTTAAGTTATTTTTATCTAACTGATTTTGAGTGGGTTATTTCATTTTGTTTTTGCCTATTACCCAGCCTAATTTTATATCGGAAAGCACCCCAATTCCTGGGTCATTATCCCCGGTAAAAAAAGCAGGGCCAAACGAAACTCCCCAATAAAATCCTGAGTTGTAAGTTCTTTGTATTCCGTAAACGAGACCGCCTACATATAGCAAAGGGCTATCATATTCGAAATTACCCAATAAGGGGGCTGCTACCAGCAATCTATTGGTAAAGGCTATATAATCTCCGCTATTACCAGAAATGTGCTTTCCCTTATTTACTCTACGCCCTAAATTGGTAAAATATCGATAATCCGCTCCCAAGTAAGGGAAAATTTCAAAATCTCCATCCCAGTCCGGAATCAGTCCCAATTCAAAGTTCAACGTGGTCCGTTCCCCTGCTCCAAGTTCATAATTAACACCGGGAAGAATTAAATTTACTTTAAAGAGCTTGTCCTCAACTTGTTTTGTTGATTGCGCAAAAAGGCTGCAGGTTAATAAAAGGCAAACAATAAAAGTTGATAGTAGTTTCATGAAAATTTATTTTTTTTATTAGGAGTGATTTCCCTGTCCGTAGTTAGCCCAAATATATCAATCAAAAGTAGGTGTACGGGATTTTGATTTCATGGGCACCCAACCAAGAGAAAAGCTAAATAAGGAACCATAACCACTAGGCACACCATCACCTTGGTAGTAGCCAAAACCTAATTCAGCATTAAAGTTAAATCCAGATCTGTAGGTTCTTTGAATGCCATAGACCCCACCAAAAAATTCAAGATTAAAATCATTATTGTACTTCAAACTATTTGTTAACTGTAATGCACCAAAGAAGACACTTCTTGCCGGACCAATATAATTAGCGGAATTACCGACCACGTTCTTATTAATATCCAAGCGTTCTTGAAAATTATGGTAGTATCGCATTCTAATATTCCATGCTAAACCAAAGGTATAGCCCTCACTATACATAGCTAACGCGGGTGCCAAACTGGTGGAAGCACTTACATTTCTAAACAATCCTATTTCGTACCTAAACCCGGTACCAAATGTAAATTGATGCCGTTCTAGGTTTACGATACCTTTTCCTTTTTCTGAAATACGTTGGGCATGAAGTTGATGTCCGAAACCATAAATAAACAGAACGACTAGGAATAGCTTTTTATACATGTTTGCTTGCTTTGATTTACTAAAGCTAAACAGATACCTATACCAATCCTTATGTTTTAATGAAATTTTATGAATTGAAGAGGTTTTCGTTCTTAAGTGAGAAGCTCAAGTTTATTACTTTTTACGGTTGACTGTTTAATTACCTGCTAAAAACTACCCTCTACAAACTATAGCCCTACGCACCAGCGTTTCTCACTAAAAAGCCAGCCGATACTTAAATTTACAACAGGATAAATAGCCCCTTCAAATTGCCCAGCGTAATAGGCGGCTCCTGCATCAACCGAAAAATTAAATCCAGAATCATAACTACGTTGTAGTCCGGTTACGAGTCCGGTATAACCAAATGAGCCTTTTACCACTTCATTATTTATAGTTCGCGTATCGGGAAAAAAGCGGCAACAGCAGGTGTAATATAATTGGCAGAATTCCCGTAAATAGCCTTTCTATTCCGCTAACGGGCTTCAAAATTATAGGGGTACCTATATTGTAAGGCAACTGTGGGGGAAAATCCAAACTCCTCATATACCTCCGGCAATAAAAGAGTCTAAAGCCACTTGTAACCCAGCTTTAATATCCAAAGTGGTATTGACACCTAGTGCCATTTTATATTCCAGACCTGAATTTATTAGGTTTTCCTTAAATTGATGCAGCTCACAATTCTTACCAAACTGTGCTATTGCAAAGCTTGCAAACAAAAGTAGTATCATTAAAAACACGCTGTGTAGACGTATCATATGTAGATATGGGTTTATCGGAATAGCACTTCTATACAACAGAAAACAGCTTAAAATAGTATCTTTGGTTAAAACCATTTTAGCATGAACTTGTCTCTTATACCCCAAATTAAGCATACCAATTCCAAGAACTTCTTTTTGCTGTCTGGCCCTTGCGCCATTGAAGGGGAAGATATGGCCTTACGTATTGCAGAACACATCATAACCATAACAGACAAACTCAACATCCCCTATATTTTCAAGGGAAGTTTCAAAAAGGCAAACCGAAGTAGATTAGATTCCTTTACAGGTATTGGAGACGAAAAAGCACTAAAAATACTACGGAAAGTATCTGAAACTTTTAAGATACCGACGGTAACGGATATTCACACCGAACAGGATGCTGCTATAGCTGCAGAATATGTAGATGTGCTGCAGATTCCTGCTTTTTTAGCACGCCAGACCGACTTGCTGGTTGCCGCTGCGCACACGGGAAAAACGGTTAATATTAAAAAGGGGCAATTTATGAGTCCCGAAAGCATGAAACATGCGGTTACTAAAATCACCGAGACCGGAAACCATCAAGCAATAATTACAGACCGTGGTACCATGTTCGGGTATCAAGATATGATCGTTGATTTTAGGGGTGTACCTACCATGAAACAGTATGCGCCTGTCGTTTTAGATGTAACCCACTCCTTACAACAGCCCAACCAGTCCTCAGGAGTTACTGGCGGTAGACCCGCACTTATTGGAACTATGGCAAGAGCAGGTATTGCAGCTGGGGTAGACGGGCTTTTTATAGAAACCCATTTTGACCCTGCAAACGCCAAAAGTGATGGGGCAAATATGTTGGATTTAAGTTTACTCGAAAAATTGTTAACCGACTTAGTCGCCATACAGACCACTATAAATAGTCTTTAAGTATAGCTATTATTTATGAACGTAACCACATAATGAAAACGTCTCTTTCAATTTGCTTATCTATTCTTTTGATAGTGCTATTTTTCTCTTGTAGCGAACCTATACCTAATAAAAACAAGAAAAGACCCAACATTGTTTTCATTATGTCGGACGACCATGCCTCCCAAGCCATTAGTGCCTACGACACCACTTTAATACAAACACCCAACATAGACCGCTTAGCAAAAGAGGGCGTTTTATTCACCAATGCATCCGTAACCAATTCTATTTGTGCGCCTTCCAGAGCTGTGATTCTTACCGGAAAACACAGCCACATCAATGGAAAAATTGATAATCTAAACCCGTTCGACACCACCAATGTCACCTTCCCCATGTTGCTGCAAAAAGCGGGATACCAAACCGCCATGTTCGGTAAATTACATTTTGGAAACAACCCCAAGGGTTTTGATGAATTCAAAATTTTACCGGGACAAGGTGATTATTATAATCCGAAGTTTATTACAAAAGGTGGCGATACGACCATCACAGGCTACGTAACCGATATTACCACCGACCTTACTTTGGATTGGATGGAAAAACGACGCGACACCGCAAAACCTTTTTTATTGATGTACCTCCACAAAGCCCCGCATCGTAGTTGGCTACCAGCAGCACGCCATTATCCTGAATTTACAACTAAAACGTATCCCTTGCCCACCACCCTTTTTGATGATTACAATACCCGTAGCGATGCGGCAAAAACAGCCGAAATGGGCATCCTAAAGGATATGTTATTACAGTACGATCTTAAAGTACCTAGCGCTGTTTTAGATGAATTGGAAATTTCAGAACGCCTAGGTGCTGGCGGGGTAGCCAGAATGAACGCCGAACAAAGAGCCGCTTGGGATTCCATTTATGAGCCGATAGCTAAAGATTTTATGGAACGCTATCCAGCATTGAACGACTCCACCCTTACGGTTTGGAAGTTTCAACGCTACATGCAAGATTATTTGGGAACGATTGCAGCGGTAGATGAAAATGTAGGACGGTTATTGGATTATTTAGATATCGAAAAACTAAGCCAAAACACGCTGATTGTCTACACCTCCGATCAAGGCTTTTACCTTGGGGAACACGGCTGGTTCGATAAGCGTTTTATGTACAATGAATCGTTCAAAACACCATTGTTGATTCGTTGGCCAAAGGTAATTACCGCCAATACTACGGAAGACGAACTAGTGCAGAACTTGGATTTTTCCCAAACATTTTTAGAAGCTGCAGGCGTTGCAGCACCAAAAGATATGCAGGGCGAAAGCTTGCTGCCACTTTTTAAAAAGGAAAAGAACAAATGGACCCGTGACGCCGTATACTATCACTATTATGAATATCCTGCGGAACATACCGTAAAAAGACACTATGGCATCGCCACGAAAAAGTATAAGCTGATGCACTTTTACTATGATGTAGATCAATGGGAACTCTACGACCTTGAAAAAGACCCTACCGAAACTAACAATGTTTACGATGCTATAGAATATCAGGATATCGTTAAGGAGATGAAAATCAAACTAACAAAGACAAGGGAAACGTATTCCGATTCCAAGGTGCTTGATAATTTATTTATACAGCAGTATCTGAACGATGTACAGGATTAGGTTTTCCAAAACTTTTATCCTTCACGGCATAGGCATCCAGTAGAATATCTTTAAGCACGGTTTCGTCTATCTCTTCTAAGGAAGTATACAGTAAAGGTTTAATCATTTTACACCCCTCCATCGTCATTTTATCGGCGTGTTTTGTTAAGTAGGCAGACCGCCAAAAACCAAGATCTACATAGGTTTTTTTTATAGAAACGTTTAAGTAGCAAAACAGACTATCAGCGACATAGTAACAAGGTAATTTCCATTTATATTTTAAACTGGCGTATGGTACTGTACGCTCAATTACCGATTATAAATGCAATAGCATACTCCTAAAAGGTTCCTCTTGATTTAGAATGTAGTTTTCAGCTGGCTTCATTTGTTTTCTAGCACGATGCAACTAACAATTTACTATTTCTTAAACAGATGGTATTAATTTTTAACTTTCTAACCGTTATATTTGAAGTAAACCTCAAGCCATGAAACCCTATATTTTAGTGCTTGCCCTTTTAGTAATATTTTTCACCTCCGCTCAAGACCACTCCCATACCGGCGCACAAGCTTTTCACTACCCGGATATTGAGGGCTATAAAACCTTAAAAACCGACCTTCATATACACACCGTTTTTTCCGATGGTAAGGTATGGCCCAATATCCGTGTTCAAGAAGCACTGCGGGAAAATTTGGATGCCATTTCCTTAACGGAACACTTAGAATACCAACCGCATTTGGCAGACATTCCGCATGCAGACCGTAATCGTTCCTATACCATTGCCATGCAGGAAGCAAAGGATCATGACCTCCTCATTGTTCATGGGTCGGAAATTACACGCTCCTCCCCTATTGGACACAACAACGCGGTTTTTATAAAAGATGCCAACAAATTAATGGCAGAAGATGGACTCACACCTTTCAAAGAAGCAAAAAAGCAAGGGGCCTTTGTATTTTGGAACCATCCTGCCTGGTATGCGCAAAATCCTGATGGGAATCCTACCCTAAGCGATTTTCAAAAAGAACGTATTACAAATGGAGAACTGCATGGAATAGAAGTTATTAATGCTTTTGATTATGCCGAAGAGTCGTTAGCCTTGGCCTTGGAACAAAATTTGACCATCATGGGCACAAGTGATATTCACGGACTCATAGACTGGGACTATACCGAAAAAGGCAACCACCGCCCTATAACTTTGGTATTTGCAAAAGAGAAAAACCTAGAGAGTATGCAAGAAGCATTATTTTCTGGAAGAACTGTTGCTGTTTATAACGATCTTTTGGTAGGCAAAGAAGAATTCCTAAACCCTTTAATAAAAGCGAGTATAGAAGTTATTACGGCCACCTACCTAGAAAATACTTCGATAGTAAAACTGGAATTAAAAAATAATTCTAGTAGTGATTTGCTATTTGAGAATATAATGGACTTTACCTTTTATGATAGTTCTCCTGTATTCACCATTAAAGACTTAGAGACAAAAACAGTACATGTAAAAACCCTAAAGAAATTAGATATCCTAGATTTTAAATTAAAAGCACTTGGTGCTTATTACGCACCAAAACAGCATCCCGCAATTACATGGGCGATACCTTTGAAATAAAAACACCCAATTAAGAAGGTTTACCCGTTAACATAAGATTCTAGGTACTTATAACGTGTTGTTAGTTTCCCATGCTGTGTCATGCGAGCCCTATGTAAAACGCCGTTTTTATCGCCATTAAAAAATGCAGGAATTACGTTTTTTACAAACGCTTCTCCAAAACCTACGCTGGCATCCCTGGGTAGTTCACATGGTAAATTATCCACGGCCATAACAGCGACAGCATCAAGGTTCTTAAAATTGGTTTCCGCCTCCGATTGTGGATCGTACCCATAAATTGGGTCGGCTATAGTAGAAGGTCGTATTGTGGTAGCTACGGGTCCATCGATATCGCAGCTAACATCTGCCACTACTTTTATCTTAAATTCTGGATGTTTGGCATCTTCTCGGGTAAACAGAAACGGTGATCCTTGTCCGTAAAAATGACCGGCGATATAAAAGTCGGTCACCTTTGCAAAGCGGAAAAAATTACTTTTATATTCCTCTGGATTTGCAAAAAAATCGGCCTTATTACCACGCACCCCGTCTTTGCGTTTATTATACTCCGATGCATCGATCTGGCAGTAGACCGGCTCGTTAAAATCTCCTTCCAAATATTCTCCAATATTTACCCTGCGCATTCCCATACCATCTAGCATTTCTCTCGAACCATTGCCAACCCTTCCCCTACCTGTAAGTAGGACTTTGATATTGGGTAGTTTTATTTTTTTTAGCTCGGAAATCAATTCCTGCTGATCGGTCAACACTTCTGCTTTTGGCAATGCAAAAGTTCCATATTTTAATCCATATGCTCTAAAGCCATTATAGGCGCCTACGATACCTGCATACCTCCCAAAAGCAACCAAACGTTGTTCTTTTTCGTTGGTAATAAGCTCATGATCGTACAGCTCAATATTCTTATCAAGCACAGCCTTTAATAAGAAACTATTATAGGGTTGTTCTTTAATGGTATGAGAAAAGAAGAAATATTTTTTATTGGGAATCAAGTTTTCAATCGGTACTTCCTTTACCCCTATAAGCACATCACAGTCGGCCATTTCTGATTCTACGGTAAGCCCAAGAGCACGGTATGCATCGTCCGAAAACGTACGAATTAGAGAAGGCTCAATAACAATTTCCGCCTGGGCATGTTCCTTAAGAATCATTTTACAAGCTTTTGGAGATAATACCACTCTCCTATCCGGTGGATTTTTACGTTCTGTGATGATACCGAATTTCATGTACAATATGGGGTTTACTAATTATTAGCTACTGCTTTTACTGCCATAATTTCAGTAGTGTTACGACCGCGTTACAATGGCATGCTATTTGCCTAAATGTAATAGGCTTTGCAAGGGTAAGCAAACTTTTGATTAACTTCGCAATCCTTAATTAAAATAGTTCTTTGATAAATATTGTTGTTCTATTTAAAATAGATTTCCACCTAGGCGGAAATGACAATGGGGCCGACTGGTTTTGACAGCGAGACCAATGGCAATGTAAGCATGTCGAGCGCTGATGTACAGCTCGTTAATATCATACTTCACACTTTTAATTGGCGAAAACAATTACGCTCTTGCCGCTTAATCCGAATTACAGTAGGATTTAGCCTCGTCCCTACCAGGTAGGGAAGCGAGATGTTCCTGGGTAGCCCTTGTTGATGGCGACCCACTTAGGAGCACCAGAAAAGTCAACATAAGGTTATTGTTTGCTTTGGCAATAACACTAAAACTTAAGAAGCTAAGCGTTTGTTAGGCCGTTTCCGGTCAGGCCTGCGTCGAAAACTAATCGGAAACTAAACATGTAGAAAGCACTGACGTTGCTTGTTTGGACGAGGGTTCGATTCCCTCCGGCTCCACGATCACTCACAACTGTGAAGTGACTTAAAACATAAAATCCCATCAAGCGTGCTTGTTTGGGATTTTTGTTTTTAGACACCAAGGCTATTTTTAGCATTGACAGTTGTATTTGCAGTACAGAAGCTTTAGGGAACAACGTAGTTAGCCCCTCCGGCTCCACAGATTGGATATCAAAATCCACCAAAAACCTTGTAATTAAATGATTTTACAGGGTTTTTTAATACCTACACATGTATATTTCCAAATAGTAGTTCCTAGTCAATAGCCATTTTTTTGAATAGTAGTCGACTCGAAAAAGCAACCCCAATTCCTTAATGCTTGAACACAAGGTGGAATCGAAAAAGTTATTAACAATCTGCTTGGAAAACTTTAATAGTGCATTTCATCGAAAAAACAGGGCATTTCATCTTCAAAACGAATTTCCTGAATACCTTAGGGTTCTTATACGTAACATTACGTAAAATCAGCTCCCTAATTCGTCGATGAAACCACACTTTTTAAAACTCACCTTTTTTTATACCCTAGCAATCGTTTTTATTTTCCTGAGCACTTCTTGCAGTAAAGAGCACGATTTGATTTCTAATTATATGATTTCAAATACTACCGAGATTTCCTTGGAACAAAAAACGACAACCACACTTTTATCCAACTCTAAAAAAACGGAACAAGTGGAGCATATTTCTAATCTTAGCAAAACACTAAGGAAGTAACATTAAGCTGCAACGCATAACTTTTTATATTCTTAGGTTTTACTACCCATAATACAAATACAATTTCCTCATACTTTTAATTGCAAAATGCTTTTTGAAATTACTACCTCAATGAGGTATTGTTACCTAAGCTGCGATTACTAACACCAAGGAGCTCAAGATTCAAACAACAGGTAATTAACACCTCTTTGCTTTAAAAAACGACA
>JBLHNI010000072.1:0-11596 GCA_047650615.1 Maribacter sp. | reverse complement strand
CCTGGTGCAGGAGATTATTATGCTGCCGCAACCTATTTTTCTGCTGAGGGTAAAGATATTGGTAAAGCAAAAGAGTGGATGGATAAGGCAATGGCAATGACCGAAAAACCAGCCTTTTGGCAATTAAGACAACAATCTTTGATTTTAGCTAAAGCTGGAGATAAGAAAGGTGCTATCGCCGTAGCTAAAAAATCTTTAGAAGCATCCAAAGAAGCTGGAAATGATGATTACGTTAAAATGAATATGGATTCCCTGAAAGAATGGGGAGCTATGTAAACTTCAGTTTCAAGAAACTAATAGTTAGACGACAGGCTTTATAGTCAGTAAAACGAAATCGAGCGGATTCAATTATCTATTTACCTTAGGGTTATAGTTTTTGTTTCCGCTCGATTATTTGTTAAAGAATTACTTTATTTTAATGGGCCAACGTGCGTACCCCATCATCGATTTTAAGGTGATAGACTTCGGCATCTATGCCCGTTTCCTTTTTGTACGTAGCTAGTATAGCTTTGCTATGGGTTTCTATGAGCTTTGTTTTCATCAGGTTTATGGTACATCCGCCAAAACCACCCCCCATCATTCTAGATCCCATAACACCTTCTAACTTTTGGCCAGCACTTACGAGTATGTCTATCTCGTCGGTTGTTATTTCATACTCGGTAGACATGGCCCAATGTCCTTCTAGGAGAATAGCCCCACTCTGTTTGGCATCCCCTTTTTCCAAAGCATCGATCATCCGTATCACACGCTCATTTTCTGCTAAGACATATCCTGCACGCTTATAGTCCGTAGGGGAAACAAGGCGTTTTATTTTTTCCAAATCTTCAAAACTTATATCCCGTAAGGAATCCACATTATTTTTGAAATTGGCAACTTTCCCAACAACTAACTCACAGGAGTTCCGTCTTTTGTTGTATTCAGAATCTACAGCCAAGTTATGCGTTATGTTACTATTAATGAGTACCCAACTATAACCCTCAAAATTAATGGGCACATACTCACGGCTTATATCTTTACAGTCTAAAAATAACGCGTTGCCTTTTTTGCCAAACAGCACGGCATATTGATCCATAAGACCGCAGTTAAGACCAATCTTATGCTCGGCCTTTTGAGCGATTAAAGCAATATCTTTTTTGGCTATCTCAAAATCACCTAATTCGGTGAGGGCGTGAATGAATCCACAACATAGGGCTGCGGAGGAAGAGAGTCCGGCACCAATAGGAATATCTCCCCCAAACACACAATCAAAACCTATGAGCGGACAATCCTTTTCTAAAAGAATTTCTAGAATCGCTTTAAAATACTTGCCCCAAAAGGATCTGAAAGGCTGATGAGAACCATCCAAGGCAAAGACAATTTGCTCGGGCTGGGTGAGGAACGCTTCAATGTTGATTTTGCCTGTATTATTTTTTTGAGCCGCAAAATAGATTCCCTTTTCTATAGAGGCAGGTAAAACATAACCCAAATTGTAATCTGTATGTTCTCCAATGAGATTAACACGACCTGGCGCTTTTACCAGAATGGGCTTGCTTCTATATTTTTTTATAAAGAAGACTTCAACTTCAGATTTTATCATCACAGGTATATGCTTAAATTTCTATAAAAAGGAGTCAGTATATAAAGCAAGCTCTTGTTTAAAAAAAAACCTACATGAGGAGCGAAAGTGAAAGCTTATAGAATAAAAAAGATAGCTACTTGGTATTTTAGTTAAAATTGCAGCTCAGTATGAACTGTTGGTGTCTAATGTTACTATTGGTTACGGTCGCATACTGGTTGGTAATTATTGATCCACAGCTACAGGTCTTTTTAACATACGATCAAATGCTTCAAAAATAAACGCAAAAGCGATTACCATTGCAGCTCCTATAAAATTTAACCATAAGTAGCCTAATTTTTCTTCGCCTGCCGGATGGATATGTATTAGGTTGTAATACACTACACACACTAGTACCTGTGTTAGGACCGCTGCAAAGAATACGGCATTACCCTTCACAAATTTAAAAAAGAAGGCCAATAGGAATATACCCAGTACATTTCCATAAAAAATACTCCCTATGATATTCACCAGTTGTATGAGATTATCGAAAAGATTGGCCACATTCGCAATAGCAATCGCCACAATACCCCAAGCTAAGGTGAACCACTTGGAGGCCTTTACGTAGTGCTGTTCGGTTTCTTCCTTAATATGATTTCGTTTGTATAGATCCAAAGCCGTAATAGTGCCCAGTGCGTTTAGCTCCGAAGCCGTCGAAGACATTGCTGCAGATAAAATAACCGCCAGTAAAAGGCCGATGAGGCCTTTAGGAAGGTTATTTAGGATAAAATGTATGAATACATAATCCTTATCATTGGTTTCTGCGGTGTCGTCCGCCAGTTTTATAATCGTTTTTGCTATTGCTCTATTGGTACTGTCTTTCCTGTTGATTCTTATAATTTGCAACTTTGCCTCTTTAACAGCGGCATATTCTTTGATTTCTAAGGCTGCCGAAAAGTTGTTTTGGGCAATTCGTTTTTCTGCCTCTAAGGCTACTTGACCTTCTTGCAGTAATTTGTAATCATCTGCAAACTCTGATTCCATTACGGTTTGCGTTGCAGCCGGATTAAAGTTTAAAGGAGAGGGGTTATACTGATAGAAAACAAAAACCATTACGCCTACCAGAAGGATAAAAAATTGCATAGGGATTTTAAAGATACCGTTGAAGACTAGTCCCAATTGGCTTTCTCTAACGGTCTTTCCAGACAAATACCGTTGTACTTGACTTTGGTCTGTGCCAAAATAGGCCAATGCTAAGAATAGTCCACCTGTGATGCCACTCCAAAATGTGTACCTACTTTTGGTATCCATGCTAAAGTCCAGTATTTCTAATTTATTACTGGCTCCTGCAATCTTTAATGCCTTGCTGAATGAAATGTCCGCAGGTAGGTAGCCTAGAATAAAAAAGAAGGTAATGAACATCCCGGTCATGATGATGAACATCTGTTGTTTTTGCGTAACACTTACCGCTTTTGTTCCACCGGATACGGTGTAGATAATTACTAAAGTTCCAATGATGACGTTAAGGGTTCTTAAATCCCATCCAAGCACAGCAGAAAGTATTATGGAGGGCGCAAAAATGGTAATACCCGCAGCAAGTCCTCTTTGAATTAAAAATAAAATTGCCGCCAAAGACCTTGTCTTTAAATCAAACCTTCCTTCTAGAAACTCATAGGCAGTGTACACCTTCATTTTATGATACAGCGGAACAAATACCAAACAAATGATGATCATGGCCAAAGGCAGTCCAAAATAAAACTGAACAAAGCCCATACCATCATGAAAAGCTTGTCCTGGTGTAGAAAGAAAAGTAATGGCACTAGCTTGCGTAGCCATAACGGATAACCCTATGGTCCACCACTGTGCTTCTTTGCCGCCCCTTATGTAGTCGTTTACGTTTTTGCTTCCCTTGGTCTTCCAGACACCATAGACTACAATGAATAGTAATGTGCTACAAAGAATTGTCCAATCGAGTATTCCCATATTAGGTAAATGATGACATTATATACGCAAAAACCAATACGTAAATTAGATTTAACGCGAGCACTATAGAATACTCCTTTTTCCAAGTTTTGTTTTCATCCTCCTCTTCACTCATCTTTTTATCTTTTCTTTTTGTTCTAGGGTGTCTTTCCCTATAGATAACATATTCGAAAATAGTTTATATGCTCCTGGAACTCCAGCAGGCAATTCTCTAAAAAAGCTAAGCCCCGTGTAAATATAGTTTCCTTTTCCGTAGGGAGCCACAAGTAAACTTCCGTTTTTTTCTGTTTCCCCTTCGTCATTCATGCCTAAAATAGGGGTAAACTCGGGGCCCCATTTGTCTGGAAAATAAAGCCCTCGTTCCTGAACCCAGCCTTCAAAATCAGAAGATGTAATCTTATTAGGAAACGTAACTAGGGGATGGTCAATTGCCAAAATACGTACTTCAGAATCCTCATTAGTTACCCTATCCCTTGAAATTTCTAACTCGTAAGGTGCAATGTTCTCAAATTGATTTCCCCACCTGTTAGCGGTATTGTACTGCACGATTACGTTCCCACCTTGCTTCACATAATCAAGAATAAACCGTTGTTTGAATTTTAATTCTTCCAATACATTGTACGCCCTAATCCCAAGCACAATGGCGTCATATTTACTTAAGGAGTTATCCGTAATGTTGGCTGGATCAATAATATGAACAATATATCCCATTTGCTCCAAACTGGTGGGCATTTCATCTCCTGCACCCATAATATATCCAATATGTTCTCCTGCCTTTTTAATATCCAAACGAACCGTTTTTGCCTCAGACGGTAAGAGAATGGTTTGCATAGGAACATGGTCGTAATCAATGGTCACCAATTCCTTGGTTATCGTTTTGCCATTAACGCGAACAATAGGGGAGATATAACTTTCATTTTCGGTAGCTGGCGGACTCAAGGTGAAATAGATGGTTTGTTCATCTCCTTTTTTAGCTATACTGAAGGGTTTTGTGTCTTGGTCTACCTTCCAGGCTTGATCAAAGCAGAACTGGACCGTTCCCGATAGCTTGTCTGCATGAGCCTTAATAGTTACCGGTATTTCTTTTGGTGTGCCATCGGAAAAGATAATCACCTTATCATCAAAACTTGCGGTGGCTACAGGCACGATTTCAAAAGGCTGGTAAATTTCTCCTTTATCCGGTTTGGCGTATTTATATACTATTGGCTTACTGATAGGGATAATTATACCATCAACCTCCAGTTCAAATACTGCATGAAAAGCCTTTGGTGTTTCTGGTTTTCCAATCAGCTGCATGTCGGCTACTTTGTAGGTTCCCAAGCTTCCTTTTTCGATTAACCAGTAAGGGCTTGTATAATTTGTTTCCTGAGGTATTGTGAATTCGAATTTCTGTTTTACTACTATATTTTCTTCCAATCGAATAGGTTTCAATAGCCCATATTTATTTGCTATTCGAATTGATTTTAATTTTATGTTTACCGGACTTCTATTCACCATTTCCATATCAAGTGAAACTGATTCTCCTGGATTGGCATAGGCCGCTGTAGCAAAAGCCTCTAAGTGCAGCCCAGTAACAGCGGTAATGATACTCTTTAACTCAATGGTCTTTAATGCTTTCCAATGCTTGTCATTTACTTCTTGTAAAAGACTGTAAGCTTTAACCAATTGCGGTAAATGTTCATAAGGATACTTAAAATTGAAATTTTTCTCTATTGGAACTAACAGCGCTGCAATTTTATCACCACCAGCAATCCTGTTCCATGACGTATCGATACCATCGAACAAATCAGTTTTAGTTTTAGGTAAGTCACCTTTAAGCAATTCTACATACTCCGGTTGACTACCTCTTGAACTTAATCTTCCAAAGCCTTGGCATAAGTGCTGACTGCTAGCCATTGCCGCTATTTCATTGTTAGATACGCCTAGGATTGGGTAGTATGCCCCTACATCCATGTTAAGCATGTTGGATTTGTCTGCTTTTTCAAATGCTTCTTCGCTTCCATAAAACCACCAAGACGTATTGAAAAATAAGCGTCTGGGTTGCCAGATTTCCGTTTCATTCAAGCGATTGGAAAAGGCAGTGGGATTGTTTGCAAGGTCAAATGCCTCCAAGCTTAGCATAGCAGACGAGGTGTGGTGGCCATGTGTACTGCCAGGGCTCCTATGGTCAAACCTATTGATAATCACATCGGGCTTAAATTCTCTTATTTTGGTCACTACATCCCCTAAAATTGCTTCTTTATTCCATATTTCTAGTGTTTCCTTAGGGTGTTTGGAGTAACCGAAATCATTGGCTCTGGTGAAAAATTGCTCACCACCATCTATTCTTCTGGCAGCTAGTAATTCTTGTGTTCTAAGTACGCCTAGTAGTTCTCGTAGCTCCGGACCTATTAAATTTTGCCCGCCATCGCCTCTTGTCAGCGAAAGATATCCTGTTCTGGCATGCACATTGTTAGATAAATAAGAAATTAAACGGGTATTTTCATCATCGGGATGTGCTGCAATATAGAGCGCAGTACCTAAAAAATTAAGCTTTTGAACGGCGTGATAAATATCCGAAGGGGTACTTTTTTTTGGAGTTTGTGCTGTCGATATGTTTAATAAAAAAAGGCTACAGCCCAAAAAGACCCAAATATGGCGCATGGTGTTGGTTTTAGTCTGATTCAAATATAACTAGATTAAAACTTGAGGTCAGGTTTTTACAACTTCTTTAACAAACTAAAGTTCTCCCGCATTATCCATTTGACTGTCTTCTTGATAGCTAGAAATTAGCACAACTCCCTTTTGCAAAACTAGATTATTTGGATAGGTAAGGATTTCACCGTTTGTTTTTCTTAAATGTAGGTGAAAGGCTCGGATGTCTTCGATGACCAATACGTCTAGTTCTGAACTTTCAGCACCGGCAAGCTCTTTGTCCAAAATGCGGATAGTGTTCCCTATTTTAAATGGAAAGGAGAAAAATATGATAATGCCAGCGGTTATATTACTCAAGATTGACCACTGGGCAAAAAGAGTGACCCCTATAACAGCAAAAATCGAGGAAAGTAGTACCCCAAGATCTTTATAATCAACACCCCAAACAAGGGTTAGCGCAGCAACAGCAGTTACTGTAAGTGCTATAGAGATGTACTTAACAATAAGGTTCGTCCTTACAGGATTAAAGTCCCCCAGTTTACCCACTTTCCTGGCTGCGGCACTAAAGGTAACTTTAAGGATAAGGACTAAAACCAAAATCACGATACTAGACAGGAACTGGTTTTGGTGGGTAGCAATAAAATCTTTCATAAATTATAATCCTAAACTATCACGCAAATATAAATCCTTATTCCCATTTTGTCTCCAATAAGGTGTTTTTAAACGGGCTATTTTAGTTCCTTTGGAGGTCAAGGTCTGCGCTTTTGCACCATAACCACTTTTAGAGGAATCCGACCAGCTTTCAATCGAAAAAGGAAAGACTGCTGTAAAGGTAATGGCTAATGTTCTGCTTAACTCAGGGTAGCTTATTTCATAAGTGCTAAGGCCGTTTTCTATAGTCAGTTTAGCATTTGCTTTGTATGCTTTTAAGTCTTTATGTGTTAGCCTTATAAATTCCAAAGATGGAATCATATTAAACTCCCCAATAGGCAAGGCCATTGGGTCTATGCGAATCCTATTCCAAATTTCATCTTCTAAATTTGATTTATCCAAAACAATATCCTCATCTGCTTCGGTTTCAAAGTAGGAATGTGAGCTAATTTGAAAATCTTTTCTGTTATTAAGTTGCGCATATACTTGACCACACCATTCTTGCGAGGAAAATGCAACTTTAATAGCATGTGTATTGTCATGTACAGGATAAAAACTACTGGTCATAATCGCGTAGGGGTAAATACCGGTGAGATAGTTTTTTGTAGCGTTTAACTTTAATACTGGAATATTATCCGGATTGCTAGCATTTGCCTTTACCTGTTTGGTTTTTAAAAAAGGTTCAGTAACAAATATTTTCACAGCTTTCCCTTCCCTAATTTCGCCGTATCTGGCTTGCTCCAAGGTATATGATGTTATTTCTGCGTTACCTGCGTACCAATACGCCTTAAACTCCTTGGATAGGTTTTTTTTTGGCCTCTTTGTTTCTGTCTCGCTTAAGGCGGTCAGTTCTTTATTATTTGCTTCCAATTTTTCATTGCAAGAAGTAAATAGGGCAGCTACAACAACTAATAAGACTATTGAAAGTTTAAGTGTCAACCATTTTTTAAACATAGTGTGTACTTTTTTCTTAAAATTAGGTAAAATCTAAGAATTTGCCATACGCATTAACGTTTCATAGACCAATTGTGTAGGTAGGCCAACTACATTGGTGTACGATCCCTTGATTTCCTCAATACCTATAAGTCCAATCCATTCTTGGATTCCATAGGCACCCGCTTTGTCAAAAGGTTTGTATTTGGCAACATAATGTTTTATTTCCGAATCGTTTAATTCCTTAAACTTTACTTGGGTAATCTTGTTCTTTGTAAATTGTGTTTCTGCTGTAGTAAAACAAACCGATGTAATTACCTCGTGCCAATCCCCAGAAAGACTTTTTAACATTTCGTGTGCTTCTTGGGCTGATGCTGCCTTTGCTAATGAAATGTTATTATGCCAAACCACAGTATCTGAAGTGATTAAAATCTCCTTAGGTTGTAAATCTTCTTTAAACGGCGTCGCTTTTAACGCAGCTAGATAGTTGGAAATTTCGGCACCTTTCAAAGTAACAGGATAAATTTCTTCAACAGGTTTTAGCCTAATTTCAAAATTCAGCTCCATTTCCTCAAAGAATTTTTTCCTTCTAGGGGAGCCAGAAGCTAAAATAATAGTATGCTCTGTAAGTATATTCTTTAGCATTATCAATCGTTTGTGGCACTAAAATGATTCATCCAGTCTCCTCGTACTTTAAGCACTTGCTCAATAACATCCCGTACGCAACCTGTGCCTCCATCCTTATGAGAAATGTAAGTGCTTACAGCTTTCACTTCAGGTACGGCGTCTTGCGGACAAGTAGCCAAACCTACCACTTGCATTGGAGGAATATCCGGAATATCATCTCCCATGTATAAGATATTCTTCAAATCGATTTTATGGATATCTAGGTAATCGTTCAATGTTTCAATCTTAAGATGAGAACCCATATAGATGTCGGTAACCCCTAAACCCATTAATCGCTTTTGCACGCCCTCGTTCGTTCCACCTGTAATAATACATACTTTGTACCCCTTGGTAAGTGCCGTTTTTAACGCGTATCCGTCCTTTACATTCATTGTTCGTAGTAGTTCTCCTGCGCTATCTACTAGGACACTACCGTCTGTAAAAACACCATCTACATCAAAAACGAATGTTGTTATATCCTTTAGATATTTTTTGTAACTCTTGTCCATTGTTTGAATTTATTTAGTCTTTAAAAGTTTGAAATAGTAGTTAGGACTTATCGTTTTCAATCGGATAAGTAGCTTTAATACAATTGCTTAAAAGGGCGTATATATCTCTATGCTTTTTTGATTTCAACTGGCTTAGGTGTGTATGTAAGGTTTGTAAATCACCTCTTCGAGCAGGTCCAGTTTGCGCTACAAAAGGATCCAAGAAATCAAGTTTTTCTGCTGTTTCGCTAATTAGAGGTTTTAATAATGAAAAATCAAGCTGATTTTCTTTGCAAAGTTCCTCGCCAATCGTGTACATATAATTAGTAAAATTATTCACGAAGACAGCTGAAACATGTAGTGCTCTCCTTTTGTCAGAAGCGATTGGTACAACATTGGAACTTATACATGAGCCTAAACGATGCAGAAGTTTTAAGTCGTTTTCATTGGTCGCTTCAATGCATAATGGAATCTTGAAAAAATCTAATATTCTTCCTTTTGTAAAAGTCTGAATCGGATAAAACACACCCTGTCTTTTATGGGTTTCTAATATGGATATCCCAACTGCACCAGAGGTATGTACTACCATACCCGATGTTGCTATTTTATCGCCTACCGCACGAATAGCGTCGTCTGTGACTGCAATAATATAAATGTCCGTAGGGTCAAGTTTCTCTTCATAACTTAACAAGGTCGTCCTATTCTTGAAAAATTCCATCCTATCTGCAGCTCGTCCGACCACTTGTAGGACTTCGACACCATCCGCAAGTAAAAAGGCCTCGAACAAGTTTTGAGCTACATTACCAGTACCAAGAATTGTTATGGATATCATGGTTCAAAAATACAAAGAAATACATCATTGGTTTTATATTAAAATTAACAGTATTGTTTAGTCTTTATATGAGGTTATTCAACCTTAAAATGCTAAAAAGAGCTTATTTTTGCAGACGAAAACCAATGTGCTTTCCTATGACAGATTTGTTCAAAAAAATATTTTTTTCTAACCGTTTAATGTCCCTTCTTTTTATTGTATTCGCAACTGCCATGGCTTTCGGTACATTTATAGAAAGCTGGTACAGTACAGAAACAGCGCGTATCTGGATTTACAATGCCACATGGTTTGAAGTGATTATGGTATTTTTTGTCATAAACTTTAGTGGTAACATTTTTAAGTATCGTCTGTTGCGAAAAGAAAAATGGCCTGTTCTGTTGCTGCATGCCTCTTGGATATTGATTATAGTAGGTGCTTTTGTTACCCGCTACATAAGTTTTGAGGGAATGATGCCTATACGGGAAGGAGAGACCGAAAAGGTGTTTTATTCTGACAAGACCTATTTTACAGCCCACGTAGATGGTGAAATTGAAGGAGAACCTAGAAGAAAAATTCTTGAAGATAAATTAATTGTTACCGCAGAGGATATACAGTCCAATCTGCCTTGGGATGCTGATTTTAACGGTCAATCGTTTACCGTAGCATATACTGGTTTTATTGAAGGTGCAAAAGAGGGACTTATCCCTGATGAAAATGGCAATCCCTATCTAAAAATAGTTGAAGCTGATGATGGGCAACGCCACGAACATTACTTGGAGAACAATAAGATTACGAGTATCCATGGTGTTTTGTTTGCGCTTAACAAGCCTACAGATGGCGCTATAAATATTATGACCAATGCTGCTGGTTACGAAATAAAATCACCCTTTGAAGGTAGTTTTATGCGTATGGCAGACCAGTTTCAAGGCCAACTTATTAAGGACACCCTACAGCCATTACAGTTACGTTCACTATACAATACGGCAAATATGCAGTTCGTGATACCCGATTCTTTGGTACGAGGTACTTATGGTGTTGTTGAAATTCCGGAGAGCGAAAAAACAGAGGTAGACATGGATGCCATGATTATGACAGTTACCTCCAATGGAAAATCAAGAGAGGTAAAAGTTTTGGGAGGTAAAGGAAGCACTAAGTTCTCTGATAAGGTAACTATAGAAGGGCTGGACTTTTCCCTCCGGTATGGTTCTAAAGTATACGAACTACCATTTAGCATACAATTGAACGACTTTATTGCGGAAAAATATCCAGGTACAGAAAGTGCTTACGCCTCTTTTATGAGCAGAATAACTGTAAAGGACGAACGTGCATTTGATTACGATGTTTATATGAACCACGTTTTGGACCACAAAGGATATCGTTTCTTCCAATCTGGGTTCGATCCAGATGAAAAAGGCACGACATTGTCTGTTAACCACGACTTTTGGGGTACTTGGATTACCTATGTGGGTTATTTTCTTTTGTACATAGGATTGATGGGTATTATGTTCTTTGGTAAAACCCGTTTTAAAGACTTGGCCGCTTCCTTGGAAAAAGTAAAGAAAAAGAAGAAAACAATAATAACTACACTGCTGCTACTTATTGGATATTCCTTTCCAATGAGTGCTCAGGAGCATTCTACCGATGATGGTCATGGTCATTCGGATACAACTACTAGTACGAATGCACCCACAAAAAAACAAGTAGATTCCCTGATAATGGCTACTATGGTGAGCAAGGAGCATGCTGATAAATTTGGAAAACTAGTCATACAGGATGAAGGTGGACGTATGAAGCCTATCCATACTTTTTCTTCAGAGTTGTTGCGTAAATTAAGTCTAAAGAATAGTTATTTGGGTCTTGATTCTGATCAAGTGATGCTGTCTATGATGATGAACC
>JBLHNI010000071.1:0-11642 GCA_047650615.1 Maribacter sp. | reverse complement strand
CCTTTAGAGCGCAATTCAGAGGCGTGAGAAATGTAGAATTCTTCCTCTTTAGACTAACTAATATTTTTGCATAAGTCCAAATCCCACAACTTTTGGACTAAATCCCTGATAATCTACTGTTTTCTAACATGTTACATAGCTTAAATTAGTAAATAAAATGGTAAAAAACACAAGGTTAAATACCTACTAAAGCTACTTCAATGTACAAAAAATACTGTGGTTTCAAAATCCCTTTATGGACACCAGAGCGGTGTTTTCAGGTAGTTTCATGAGGTTTCATCTGATACCCCTAAAAACATAAAACGTTGCAAATCAGGTGATTTGCAACGTCATGCAACTAGATGAAACTAGTTAAGTCGGGGTGGCAGGATTCGAACCTGCGACCTCCGCGTCCCAAACGCGGCGCGATAACCGGGCTACGCTACACCCCGAAAATGGTTATCTTAAAATCTGTCTTCTCACACAGACCTTTGCGGAGAGACAGGGATTCGAACCCTGGGTACCCTTTTGGGGTACGACGATTTAGCAAACCGTTCCTTTCGGCCACTCAGGCACCTCTCCTAGTTAAATGTATGAACTTCGCTTGTTAGCGGTTGCAAATGTACATTTTTACTATACAATAAAGCAATTATTTTAATCGATTTTTTATAAATTTTTGATTCTCTTTTTTAAACCTTCTAACATAAAACTTAAATAGACTTGAAAATCAGCATGCTATGTAATTCCTTAAATCAAATGACCAACATTTCACCTTGGATTTTATTTCAAAATTCATCCCATGGTATAAATAATTATAGATAATTGACTGTGTTGTAGCTAAAAATTTAAACAAATCTAAAATACAAAGCTTCGAATTAATAATCTTATTCAGGATATTCCACCCTTAAATGATAGATATTTGTAAGCTTGAGCTTAAAGATTTTTTTTATTGTTTCTATCTCCCTAAACGTAATGTCCGCGTTTACAAATTGATCAGCTTTCATTTGACCTGCAATAATCTTTTCTACAAACGCATCGATAATTAAAAAAGTAGGATTCTTTAAACTCTTTGAAGCAGCCTCTACCGAGTCGGCCATCATAAGTATAGCCGTTTCCTTAGAAAATGGTAGCGGGCCAGCATATCTAAAATCCCCTTCCTTTACCTCACTATCTAGCTCCAATTGCCTCTTATAAAAGTAGTAGACTAAAGAAGTCCCATGGTGCGAGCGAATAAAATCTACAACCCTATCAGGAATGTTATTTTTCCTAGCTAATTCGATGCCCTTAATTACATGATCCAGTATTATACGTGCACTTTCCTTGGGGGATATTTCATCATGGGGGTTTACATTGGTAATTTGATTTTCGGTAAAATAGGTAGGGTTATCCATTTTTCCAATATCATGATAGAGTGCGCCTACCCTAACGAGCATGGCATTGGCCCCAATTCCGTTAGCCGCAGCTTCTGCCAAATTAGCAACCTGCAAAGAATGATTAAACGTTCCAGGGGCCTTATTGGAAAGCTCTTTTAGTAGTTTAGAATTAGTATCAGACAGTTCAAGCAAAGAAACATCGGAAACCAAACCGAAAATCTTTTCATAAATGTAGATTAACGGCTGCACAAAAAGTGTAATCATCCCGTTCAATAAAAATAGACTCAGGGTGGACCACTGGATATTATTCAAATTACCCTCATGAATGGTATGAAAGGCTAAATATGCTACAATGTAAATCAACGTAATTTGCCCAACCGACACAAACAGGTTTGCCCTTTTATACAACTCGGAAACAGTAAGAATAGTTACGATACCTGTTATGATTTGTAAAAAAATATATTCGAAACTATTGGGAACCACAAAACCCAGAATCAATACTGTTAATACATGCACAAAGAGCCCCAAACGTGCCTCAAAAAAAGTTTTTAAAATTAACGGAAGAATACATAATGGTACAACAAAAACTAAAGCTTCATTATAGTTAATAACCAAGGACGTTACAAATACCAACAGTAAAATATTGAAAAAGATAAAGGTTACTTTGGTGTTATTTTCATAGACCTCTTTTCTGTACTTTTTAAGGAATAAGAATAACATCAAAAGCACTAGTGCAACCAAAACTGTATAGCCAACAAGTATGTAATAGGAATTCGAGTCGGTCCAGAGGTCGGATTCATATTCAGATTTTAAGGACTCTAGTATCTTTAAATTATCTGCCTCTACCACTTCGCCCTTAGCGATGATTAACTTTCCTTCGTCTACGGTTCCTCTGGTATAGGATATTTTTGAAAGTGCATCCTCTAAGGTTTTTCTAGTCAATTCTTTATCTAAGGTGACATTCGGTATTACTAAGTCGAAAAACAATGCCTCAAACTCATCGTTAAACATGGTTAATCCGCGTTCGGAAAGCAACTTTTCTATTGCTTTTTCCACTTCGCTAATCCGATAAAAATCAGAACCGGACACTTTTCTTGCTTCGTTATTAACGACAAGAAAAATAGAGCTCCCCTTAGGCGTAGTTTCCAAAGGATCAAGAATGCCATTTTTATAAACAACATCTAGAATAGCTATTGCAGTTCTTTTTAATTTATTCTTCTGATTTTGTTTTAGTCCACTTTCCTGCCATTGTGTACTAAACTTTGAATCAAACAAATTGTAAACATTTTGTACCACTTGTTCATTATACCTGAAGTAGGTAGTTTGATTATCTATAATTTTTTGCTTTTCCTTAGCTAGGTCATCTTCTGTTTTTTGGATAGAAAAATCAAACGGTGCATATAAATTTTCGAATTGCCAAGGCTTACCCTTTTGGAACTCGTATTTGAATTTACCTCCCTTTGGAAAGAAGAAAACAATAAAGCCCACAGATACCATATAAAGGAAGAACTTATATATGTGAGACTGTTTTTTATATAGATTGTCCAAAAGGTCTAGTTTTCATTTATATAGTTCAAAAATAGAAAATTATAACCTTATAATAAGGAATCAAAGGTATTACCATAGGTTTGCCTAAGAATTTACTAATTTCGCAACACATAAAACGTGTTCAAAAATGAAAGAGGTTGTTATTGTTTCTGCGGTACGCACACCCATAGGTAGTTTCATGGGGTCTTTATCCACTGTGCCCGCCCCAAGATTAGGTGCGGCCGCCATTAGCGGGGCTTTAGAAAAGATTGGATTGGATCCAAAACTGGTAGATGAAGTGCTTATGGGCAATGTGGTACAGGCCGGAACCGGACAGGCTCCGGCTAGGCAAGCAGCGCTCTTTGCTGGTATACCAGATACCGTTCCATGTACAACCATCAATAAAGTATGTGCCTCTGGAATGAAGGCTGTAATCCAAGCCGCACAAGCAATTGCTCTTGGAGATGCTTCTATAGTAGTCGCAGGCGGTATGGAAAACATGAGCCTGATTCCTCACTATGTTCATATGCGTATTGGCAATAAATTTGGACCTACTACCATGGTAGACGGTATGCAAAAAGATGGCTTAGTTGATGTCTATGATGAACAAGCCATGGGTGTTAGTGCAGATGCATGTGCAGAAAAATATGAATTCTCAAGGGAAGATCAGGATCAATATGCAATTCAATCTTATCAGAGATCTGCGCAAGCATGGGAAAATGGAAGATTTAAAAATGAAATTGTTCCCGTTTCTGTTCCTCAAAGACGAGGAGAACCCATTCTAGTATCAGAGGACGAAGAGTATAAAAATGTAGTACTGGAAAAAATTCCAAAATTAAGAGCTGCATTTACTAAAGAAGGTACGGTTACAGCTGCAAACGCCTCTACCATAAATGATGGTGCCGCGGCACTTGTGCTTATGAGCCTAGAAAGGGCAAAGGAACTAAATATTAAACCTTTGGCTAAAATAACTGGTTACGCAGATGCTGCTCAAGAACCTAAATGGTTTACCACGGCACCCGCAAAGGCACTTCCCAAGGCTCTAAGTAAAGCAGGTAAAACATTAGAAGAAATAGACTTCTTAGAATTTAACGAAGCCTTTTCTGTCGTTGGCCTAGCAAATATTAAACTTTTGGGATTGAGCGATAAAAACGTGAATGTAAACGGTGGAGCGGTTTCTTTAGGACATCCTTTGGGGTGCTCAGGAGCCAGAATTATAGTTACATTGTTAAATGTGCTAGAGCAGAAAAATGCAAAATTAGGGGCAGCGGCAATTTGTAACGGTGGTGGAGGAGCTTCTGCTATAGTTATAGAACGAATATAATTACCGGAAAATCCATGCAGTACGGTATTTGTCCCATAAGCATAGTCCCAGTTAGAGCCCTTACAGAAGAGGCAGGTGAAATGGTTACCCAATTACTTTATGGGGAGCATTTCAAGGTTTTGGAATCTAGAAGACACTGGTCAAAAATTAGAATAGCTTTTGATAAGCAAGAAGGATGGGTACTTAATCGCCAATTAGATTTTATTACAAAAGAAGAATATGATACCCTTGAAGACGGTCCCAAGCAGTATGCAGCAGACTTAATTTCTTACATAGAACAAGAAAATTCAATGCTTAAGCCCGTGCTTTTAGGTTCTTCTATTAATCAAAAAAAAGATATATTAAAATTTGAAGGGAATTTGATAGCTTCCAAACAGCACAAGGGTACTTTGATTAAAACGGCACTACTCTATTTAAACGCTCCCGAACTTTGGGGCGGAAAAACTCCCTTTGGAATTGATGCGCCTGGTTTTACCCAAATTGTGTACAAGATAAATGGACATCATTTGTTAAGAAGTTCAGAAAAACAAGCCACTCAAGGAATTCCTTTAAGCTTTGTAGAAGAAAGCGAAGCCGGAGACTTGGCCTTCTTTGATAATTCTAATGGTACCATAAACCACGTTGGCATCATCATGGAAAATAACTACATAATTCATGTTAACGGTGTCGTGAGAATAGACAGGCTAGATCATACTGGTATTTTTAATAATGACCTAAAAATCTATACCCACACCCTTAGGGTCATTAAAAAAGTGATATAAAAAAAGGCTTCCATTGGAAGCCTTTTCTATTTATTTTACATTGGACTATTACTCTCCTAACAACTTCTTTACTCTCATAAAGTTATCATCATCTCCCATAGCACCGTATATATTTTTCAACTGTGTTAAAATTCCTTGGTTATCAGGATTCGTTTTTAAGGCATCTTCCAAAGTCTGTGCACCTGTTTGAAATAACCCATCTTTCTTTGCTTTGAGCTCCTCATACTTGGCAATATCCGCACGAGAATTACCTAAGGAATTCATTTCATCAATAAAGCTATTACCCTCGTTAACATACGTAGTTGAAAGGTTTAAGAATGCATTAGTATATCCTGGATTTATTTCAAGCGCTTTTTTATAATTTTTTCGGGCTTCTTCAATATTTCCTTCTTCACTACTTATTACGCCAACATTGTAATAAAGATCTGCATTATCAGGCGCAATAGCTATCGCTTCTGCCATCAGTGACTTAAACTTCGCCTTATCTCCCTGCTTAAAATAAAGATTCGCCTCGTTTAAGATAAGATTGACATCTTCTGGATCGCTTTCCCTTGCTGCTTGGTAAGCACCTAATGCCTTATCATCCTGCCCTAATTGTGAATAAATCAAGGCTATATTTTTAACAATTTCTCCTTTTTTAGAGGGTTCTTTCTCATCTAAAGGATCGGAATAGGTTCCAGACTTTACCATCAGATCCCTTTGGTTTTTTTGCATTGGTTCCATTTCGCCAGTAGCAATATTCTTAGCCTTATAGACTACAGCACTACCATCATACCCAACTTCCTGTAACTCGATGTAATACTTTAAAGCATCATCATACAAACCTCCATTTACCGCACTACTTGCTGCATAGTAAAGGTAAATAGTATCCGTTGGGCTAATTTTATAGCTCATATACAACTTATCGGCTCCTTCTTTAAATTTCTTATTATTGTTATCGGACACAGCTCCGTTCACCAAGTCGGCAGTAATACCTACTATGTATTGGTTAGTTTCAGTTGTGTACTTCTGTTTCCCAGTAGCAGTTTCCATGTCCAAAACCTTCTTAAAGGAGTCCACCGCTTGCTCATAAGCACTTTCATCACCTTTCTTGGCTAAATCGTTGTAAATTTTACCTTTAGTAAAGTAATATTGGGCTTGTAACTTTTCATCAGCTCCAGAAATTGTTCCTTCCGCAGCCTCTAGTGCAGTTTTAGCAGATGCAATATCACCTCCTTTTAAAGCCTTTTCAGCTGCCTTTATCTCATTTTTTTGGGCCATTCCCACGATTGTAAAGGAGAAGAGCGCTACGATTAAAATCTTACGTTTCATTTGTATTGAATTAATTATTAGTGTTTAAAAATTTATGATTCGGCACCATCGGTATCCGTAGTATCAATTGCCGTGCCATCTTCTTCGGGCTTTACTTCCATCTCATTTACTTCGTCCTCATCTAGATCTTCATCATCCTTCATAACCTTTGCAACAGCAGCAATAGAATCGTTACCCTTTATATTAATAAGTTTAACCCCTTGTGTGGCTCTACCCATTACCCGAAGATCCTCAACACTCATACGGATTGCTATTCCCGATTTATTAATAATCATCAAGTCATCGGAATCGGTAACGTTCTTTATCGCAACCAAGTTACCGGTCTTTTCTGTTACACTTATAGTCTTAACGCCTTTTCCTCCTCTATTGGTAATTCTATAATCCTCAATGCTAGATCGTTTTCCATATCCGTTTTCGGAAACGACCAACAGTTCATCTTCAAAATTATGTACAGACACCATACCTATAACCTCATCTTTATCATGGGCCAAGGTTATGCCACGAACACCGGAGGCGTTCCTACCCATAGGCCTTGTTTTGCTTTCCTCAAAACGAATAGCTTTACCAGATTTTAAACCAAGGAAAATCTGACTTGTTCCAGTAGTCAACTTTGCTTCAAGCAATTCATCACCATCCTTAATGGTGATAGCATTAATTCCGTTTTGTCTTGGTCTTGAGTATTGTTCTAAAGAGGTCTTCTTAACAGTTCCCTTTTTAGTTGCCATAATAACATAATGGCTATTCACATATTCCTCGTCCTTAAGATCTTGCGTACATATAAAAGCTTTTACCATATCATCCTGCTCTATGTTGATCAGGTTCTGTATAGCTCTTCCTTTCGATGTTCTACTTCCTTCCGGGATTTCGAAGACCCGCATCCAGAAACACTTACCTTTTTGGGTAAAAAACAGCATGTATTGGTGGTTGGTTCCAACAAACAGATGTTCTAAGAAATCCTCATTTCGGGTAGAAGATGCCTTCTGGCCAACCCCCCCCCTATTTTGGGTTTTATATTCGGTTAAAGGTGTCCTTTTAATATATCCAGCGCTAGAAATAGTAATAACCACTTGTTCGTTGGGTATCATGTCTTCCATGCTTAAATCCCCACCGGCAAAATTTATTTCTGAACGTCGCTCATCACCATACTTTTCCTTTACCTCTAAAAGCTCATCTTTTATGATTTGCATCCTTCGGTCCTTGCTCTCCAAGATATCCTTTAGGTCTGCAATGGTCGAAATGATTTCATCGTACTCTGTCCTTAATTTATCCTGCTCCAGTCCCGTAAGTTGACGCAAACGCATTTCCACAATAGCCTTGGCCTGAATCTCTGTAAGCTTGAAGCGCTCCATGAGGTTCTCTCGCGCTTCATCCGCATTGGAAGAAGCTCTTATAATAGCGATAACCTCATCTATATTATCGGAAGCAATGATTAAACCCTCTAATATATGGGCACGATCTTCGGCTTTCTTAAGCTCAAATTTAGTACGACGCACAACCACTTCATGACGGTGCTCCACGAAGTAGTGAATCATTTCCTTTACGTTCAGTAATTGAGGCCTTCCATTTACTAAAGCAATATTATTTACACTAAACGAAGTTTGTAATGCTGTGTATTTGTATAAAGTATTAAGGACGATATTGGGTATTGCATCCCTCTTCAAGATATAAACAATACGCATTCCGTTCCTATCAGATTCATCTCTGATTGTTGAAATACCCTCTATTCTTTTATCATTTACAAGATCGGCCGTTTTTTTAATCATGTCAGCCTTATTCACTTGATACGGAATTTCATGAACAATGATACACTCTCTACCTTGAACCTCTTCAAAAGTAGCCTTTGCACGCATCATTACCCTTCCACGACCTGTATGAAATGCTTCTTTTACCCCATCATAACCGTAGATGATACCTCCTGTTGGAAAATCAGGTGCTTTTATGTGGGTAATCAGTTCATCTATTTCTATATCGTTGTTCTCTATATAAGCTACAGTACCATCAACAACTTCAGAAAGGTTGTGAGGAGGCATGTTTGTTGCCATTCCTACCGCAATACCCGAAGCACCATTTACCAAAAGGTTAGGTATTCTTGCCGGTAAAACCGTTGGTTCCTTTAAAGAGTCATCAAAGTTTAATTGATGATCTACAGTATCCTTATCGATATCCGCCAACATGTCATCCGCAATCTTACGCATACGTGCTTCAGTGTAACGCATTGCAGCAGGACTATCGCCATCTATAGAGCCAAAGTTACCTTGGCCATCTATCAACATATATCTTAGGCTCCATTCTTGCGCCATACGCACCATGGCATCGTATACAGAAGTATCTCCATGGGGATGATACTTACCCAAAACCTCACCCACAATACGTGCAGATTTTTTATGTGCACTACCGCTCCTAACTCCCAAGTCGTGCATTCCGAAGAGCACGCGCCTATGAACCGGTTTTAACCCGTCCCTGACATCAGGCAGGGCTCGTGACACTATGACCGACATTGAATAGTCAATGTAGGCAGATTTCATTTCATCTTCAATGTTAATAGGAATCAATTTTTCACCGTCCGCCATTTGAGATTCTTGTTGTAATTAATTAGTAAAAAAACATGGCAATATACGCAAAATCAAGCCTTTCAAAGCATATGCGAAAGTATTTATTCAATAATTTATTAACACTTAAAAAAGACAACATATTATCCTGAAGAACAGATCAATTACATAAAAAAGCTTACTTTTTCCTCATTTTGTAGAATTTTTAAGATTATTAGGAACAGTATTTGCTTTGGTTTGATGGAGATTTATTAATTTTATAGCTGATAATATATTTTATGGATGATAATTTTTCACCTAGGGTAAAGGATGTAATTGCCTACAGCAAAGAAGAAGCATTGCGGCTTGGCCATGATTTCATTGGAACAGAGCACCTGATGTTAGGTTTGCTTCGCGACGGAAACGGAAAAGCTATTAGCATTTTGGACGCGTTGGATGTGGATTTAGACCACTTACGCAGAAAGGTAGAGATACTAAGTCCATCTAACCCCAATGCAAGCGGGGTTCAAAAAGATAAAAAAAACCTTCATCTTACAAGACAGGCAGAGCGTGCACTTAAAACCACGTTTTTAGAGGCTAAGCTTTTTCAAAGTTCCTCTATTAACACGGCACACTTGTTACTTTGTATTTTAAGAAATGAAAACGACCCCACGACAAAACTTCTTCACAAGTTGCAAGTAGATTACGATGGAGTAAAAGAACAATTTAAATTTATGCTTACTAGTGATGACGATATGGTTGATGACCCTACCGCAGAATCTTTTTCAAGCGATTCTAGTGAGCCCCAAGAAGGAAAGGAAAATACTTTTGGGTCAAACTCAGGTCAAAAAGGCGCAAAGAAATCTAAAACACCAGTTTTAGACAATTTCGGTAGAGATCTTACTCAAATGGCAGAGGAAAACAAGTTGGACCCTGTTGTTGGTAGAGAAAAGGAAATCGAAAGAGTTTCGCAAATATTAAGTAGAAGAAAAAAGAATAATCCACTACTTATAGGAGAACCCGGTGTAGGCAAAAGTGCTATAGCAGAGGGTCTTGCACTGCGCATTATAGATAAGAAAGTGTCTCGAATTCTTTATAACAAAAGAGTCGTAACGCTTGATTTAGCCTCCCTAGTAGCTGGAACAAAATACAGAGGCCAGTTCGAAGAACGGATGAAGGCAGTGATGAACGAACTGGAAAAGAATGATGACGTTATTCTTTTTATTGATGAGATACATACCATAGTAGGTGCTGGCGGAGCAACCGGGAGTTTAGATGCCTCCAACATGTTCAAACCTGCATTGGCACGTGGAGAGATTCAATGTATCGGAGCTACCACCTTAGATGAATACAGACAGTATATAGAAAAAGATGGAGCTCTAGAGAGACGTTTCCAAAAAGTAATAGTTGAGCCTACTACTATAGCCGAAACAATAGAAATCCTTCACAACATCAAAAATAAATACGAAGAGCATCATAATGTGAACTATACCGATGCGGCTATAGAAGCTTGCGTAAAATTAACCAGCCGTTATATGACGGACAGGTTTCTTCCGGACAAGGCTATCGACGCTTTGGATGAAGCTGGGTCTCGGGTACATATTGTTAATATGGATGTGCCAAAAAAAATATTAGAGCTAGAAAAGAAACTAGAGGACGTAAGGAAATTGAAAAATTCCGTTGTAAAAAGGCAAAAATATGAAGAGGCTGCCAAGCTCAGGGACGATGAAAAAAGTCTAGAAAAAGAATTGGCCATTGCCCAAGAAAGATGGGAAGATGATAGTAAACTTAACAAAGAAACCGTTTCCGAGGACAATGTGGCAGACGTAGTTTCTATGATGAGTGGCATACCGGTGAATAGAATCGCCCAAAAAGAAAGCAACAAACTTGCAGAGCTTCCAAACCTAATAAAATCTAATGTAATTGGACAGGACGAAGCGGTCGCTAAGGTATCAAAAGCCATACAAAGAAACAGGGCCGGGCTAAAAGACCCCAACAAACCTATTGGTTCCTTTATTTTCTTAGGTCAAACAGGGGTTGGTAAAACACAATTGGCTAAAGTATTGGCTAAGGAACTTTTTGACTCCGAAGATGCGCTTATACGTATTGATATGAGCGAGTACATGGAGAAATTCGCTATTTCTAGATTGGTAGGAGCACCTCCAGGATATGTAGGTTACGAAGAAGGTGGCCAGCTTACCGAGAAGGTGCGCAGAAAGCCCTACTCCGTAATACTATTGGACGAGGTAGAAAAAGCCCATCCAGATGTGTTCAACATGCTTTTGCAAGTTCTTGATGATGGCTTCCTAACTGATAGTTTGGGAAGGAAAATCGATTTTAGAAATACGATTATTATAATGACCTCCAATATTGGAGCGAGACAATTAAAAGATTTTGGACAAGGTGTAGGTTTTGGTACAAGCGCTAGAAAGGAACAAGAAAGTACACACCAAAAAGGTGTTATTGAAAATGCACTTAAGAAAGCATTTGCACCGGAATTCTTAAATAGGATAGATGACGTCATTGTCTTCAACGCTTTGGAGAGAGAACACATACATCAAATCATTGACATTGAGCTTTCAAAACTCTTTAAAAGAATCAATGATATTGGATATGACCTCAATCTTACGGAGGCGGCTAAAGACTACATCGCAGAAAAAGGTTTTGACAAAAAGTATGGTGCGAGACCTTTGAAAAGAGCTATTCAAAAATACATTGAAGATGCTTTGGCGGAGGAAATCGTAAATTCTAAACTTCAAGAAGGTGACAGCATCTTCATGGATTTGGACAAAAAAACAGAAGAATTGACGATTGAAATCAAAAAAGCAGAGAAATCTTC
>JBLHNI010000070.1:0-11690 GCA_047650615.1 Maribacter sp. | reverse complement strand
AAACTGCTCAAAACTTTGCCAAAATACGTTCCGTGATTGATACAACTATCAAAAATGGAATGAACGTCTTGGAAACAATGAAGCTTATAGCTAAATTAGAACGGTATAACGCATACTAGCTAGTTACTACAGAAGATACTGATGAAGATGGTGTGCCCGATGTGATTGATTTTTGCCCCAATACGGTGGCCGATACCGATGTAAATAGTAGTGGGTGTGCCATGATTTATGTAGCAGAAAATGGGACTACCCTAAAAGCACTAGTAGGCGTTGTGGCAGGAGACTATAGTTTTAACAATGACACCTATACGGTTGTGGAGAATAAACAAGCATTGGAAGCTCTTGTTACTGACGGTGCTGATTTTTCTAAGGTCATCACCCCTAAAATTACGGATATGAAAAGGCTTTTCTATAATGAAACTACTTTTAACCACGATATAAGTACCTGGGATACCTCGAATGTTAGCATTATGGAATTTATGCTATCTTATGCAGCTAGTTTTGATCAACCCATTGGGGCTTGGGATACCTCCAATGTTACTACTATGAAATCTATGTTCAATAATGCTACTACTTTTAACCAAGATATTAGTACTTGGGATACTTCTAATGTTAATGATATGAGAGCTATGTTTTCCCAAGCAGACGCATTTAGTAAGGACCTAGGCGGTTGGTGCGCAACAAAAATACCCTCAAGATTAAATTCATTTTTAGCTATGGATTCTAGTCAAGCGCAAGTTTGGGGAACATGCCCACAGTAAATTTAAAGTAAGAACACATAGATAAGGTGTAAAAGGGTAGGGTTACGATTGGTAATTGTACCCTTTTCTTTTGTTTTTTGGTTTTCTCTTTAGCAACCTTATAAGACTTAGGGTCGTACTATTTTACACAAACAATAGGCTGCTTTTAACACTAAAGCGCCTAAAAATAAAAGGTTTATGTAAGCCATTGTTTTGCCAAATAAGAAACGAACTACTCCCTAAGCTTATCAACCTCCAAAGGATTCCATTCGGTATAGAACTGCTCCAAAAAGACCAACATATATTCGTGTCGTTGCTCGGCCAGTTGCTTACCTGTTTTGGTATTCATTTTATCCTTGAGCAGCAACAGTTTTTCGTAAAAGTGATTGATGGTGGGTGCCTTGGACTTCTTGTATTGGGACTTGCTCATTTTTAGGTTTTGAGGAATTTCCGGATCATACATAACGCGGTTTTTAAACCCACCGTAATTGAAGGCTCTGGCAATACCAATAGCGCCAATAGCATCTAACCGATCAGCATCTTGGACCACTTGAAGCTCTAACGAATTGAATTTTACGCCTGATTCTGTTTCTAAGGAATTTTTATAGGAAATATGATTGATGATATTGACCACATGGGTAATGGTCCTTTCTTTTACGTTCAAGGACGTTAAAAAGGCTTTTGCCATCTTAGGGCCAACGGATTCGTCTCCATTATGGAATTTTGCATCTGCAATATCATGTAATAGTGCGCCTAGGCTTACGACCAAAACGTCTACTTTTTCACTGCGAGCAATCAGTATGCTATTATTAAAAACACGCTCTATATGAAACCAATCATGACCTCCTTCTGCATGTTGCAAGGTTTTTTTTACAAAAGTAATCGTGTCTTCTACCAGTTTCGCATTGCTCATTTAAAAGAGGTTATGCCAGAATTAACGGCAGTTTCTATTTGGATAATAAGTTTATCAATATCTCCATGGTTTTCTAGGGGTCGGTGCACATCAAAAGAAACTTTTGCGCCCATTCCCATGGGGAATTTGCCATACTGCACTAGCTTCCAGGAGTTGTTAATGCTAACAGGTACGATGAGCGCTGATGGTGCTTTTTTTAGCAGCATTTTAAGTCCCATAGGTTTAAAGGGTTTGGGGTGCCCGTCTCTGCTTCGTGTACCTTCTGGGAAAATTACGGCGGCTCTATTGTGCTCTTCCACATAGCTACCCAGTCTTCCAATTTCCATGAGGGCAGATTTACCATCGTTACGGTCTATCAATGCAGCGCCTCCATGTCTTAAATTATAGGAAACACTAGGAATACCACTTCCTAGTTCTTTTTTGCTCACGAATTTTGGGTGGTATTTGCGCATGTACCAGATAATTGGGGGTATATCATACATACTTTGGTGGTTGGTGACAATAATCAATGGCCTATCCAGAGGGATATCATGGTTGTTTGTAAAGCGATAAGTAGTTCCTAAAAGATTAGTTGTACGCATGAGGGTGAGGTTAAGCACACTTATAGCGCGCTTTATGCCATCATAGCCAAATACACGATGACAAATCCAAATAATGGGATGAAAAAACAGCAAGGCTGTTCCAAAAGCGATGAAAAAGATAAGGGTAAACGGATAGGATAGTATCTTTTGCATGGTACAAAAATAAAAAACCACTTCAATTGAAGTGGTTTTTTATTTTAATTTTTCCTACTTAAAGGAAATTTAGGCACCGTTTTTCTAACAAAACTCCTCGTAAGCTTGTACCAAATTTTCGGCAATCATTTCCGCTGGTCTTCCCTCGATGTGATGCCGCTCAATCATGTGTACCAATTCTCCGTCTTTGAACAAGGCCATTGAAGGCGATGAGGGAGGAAAAGGAACCATAAGGTTTCTGGCGGCTGTTACCGCATCGGTATCAACACCAGCGAATACCGTTACGGCATGGTCTGGTCTTTTTGCGTGTTGCAAGCTCATTTTTGCAGCTGGTCTTGCATTTGCAGCAGCACAACCACAAACAGAATTTACTACTACTAGTGTAGTTCCTTCTTTTTTAATAGCATTTTCTACCGCTTCTACTGTATGTAATTCTTCAAACCCGGCAGATGCCAAGTCGTCTCTCATAGGTTTTACTAATTCCGCAGGATACATATGTCTGTTTTTTAAAAATTATCAATCTAATTTCAAAGATAACCAATTTGTGGTGTTCCATAAGAACACCTTAACGTTTCATTAGTCATTTGTTCTCTTCTTAATAATTTATCTTTGCCAATTAGTTAAAATGTATTATGATTAAATGGGTAGGTGCCTTTGTAGGGTTTTTTATTAGAGGAATAGGTGGAGCGTTTTTAGGCTTTTTTGTAGGTAGTGTATTGGACAGTCTTTTTAGCTCCAAATCTGGAGGGGCCAAAAGTGTATTTGGCGATATGACGCGACAGTCCGTATCGCCCGCAGATTTTGAATTGAATTTGTTGTCGCTTTGCTCTATCGTGATTAAAGCAGACGGACAGGTAAGCCAAAGTGAAATGGATTATGTGCGTCAATATTTTGTAGGCACGTACGGAAAAGAAAAGGCGAATGCCATTTTTAGAACCTTTAATGAGGTGAATAAAAAAAGAGAGATTTCTGCGCAGCGGATATGTACTTTCTTAACACAGCGCACCCGGTACGAGGTGCGTTTACAGTTGCTCCATTTCCTATTTGGCATCGCACAGGCCGATGGTAGCATCAGCAGTCCCGAAGTAAGCAAGTTAAGAGAAATTGCAGGATACTTAAGGGTAGGTTTACGCGATTTTGAGAGTATTATGGCGATGTTTATTAAATCGGCTGACAATTCGTACAAGATTTTAGATATCCAAAAATCTTCCACGGATCAAGAAGTGAAAAAGGCCTACCGAAAAATGGCTAAAAAGTACCATCCCGATCGTGTAAACACCCAGGACGAAGCCATTAAAAAAGGAGCAGAAGAGAAATTTAAGGAAGTGCAAAGGGCTTACGAGACCATTCAAAAAGAGCGTGGTATAGGATAGCAGCTAAGGACGCACTATAAAGAGTATATAGAAGAAGCTTTTTAAACATAGTATTATGCAAGAGTTTTGGTTTTACACACAACTAGGTCTGGACCACGTGTTGGATAGTAATGCGTACGATCATATTTTATTTCTTTCGGCCTTAGCCATACCTTTTACTTTTAAAAATTGGGCAAACGTCTTATGGCTTGCAACTATTTTTACCATATCACATTGTTTATCCTTAGCGCTATCAGCTTTTGAAATAGTAATAGTAGGCGTTTCCTTGATTGAGTTTTTGATTCCTGTGACCATAGTGTTGACCGCGCTATACAACATCCTGAAACTAAGAAACCAAACAGCCCATAAAAGTATGCTATGGCACCAGGTCGCTACGGCATTTTTTGGTTTGGTACACGGCTTCGGGTTCTCTAATTATTTTAAGATGTTGGTGGCCGATTCAGAGGAAAAGGTGGGGCCGTTTTTGGGTTTTGCCCTAGGAATAGAGCTTTCGCAGGTTATTATTGTGCTGTTGGTACTCTTATTAGTTTATCTCTGTAGGTCCGTCTTAAAAATTAAACAAGCAGCTTTTATCTCTGTGGCCAGTATAATTATCATTTTGATTACGATACCCTTATTGTATAATACCTTTCCTTGGTAAGGCGCTATTGTTAAATTTAACTTATAAGGTTGTGGGAGGGAATTAAGCCCCGTATCTTAGAGGTATATGCTGCTATTGAAGCAATAGGAATGAAGAAAAGCAAACAAGAGAAATACGATAAGGCTTATTTAAGAATGGCACAAGAATGGGGCAAATTGTCCTACTGCGAACGCAAACAGGTAGGTGCTATTATCGTTAAGGGTCGAATGATTATTTCAGATGGATACAATGGCACGCCCACGGGATTCGAGAATTTTTGCGAAGACGAGGAAGGCTACACCAAATGGTATGTATTACATGCCGAGGCCAATGCTATACTAAAAGTGGCAGGTTCCACACAGTCTTGCCAAGATGCAACATTATATATAACCTTATCGCCTTGCAGGGAATGTAGTAAGCTGATACACCAGTCTGGCATAAATCGTGTAGTGTATCAAAAAGGATATAAAGATAATTCCGGTCTAGAGTTCTTGGAAAAAGCTGGGGTGGAGTTGGTTCATATGCCCACAATAGACGATTAGAACCCAAAGTGAAGTAAATGAAAAAGAAATACACCTACTTAATACCCACTCTAATCGCCGCGGCTTTGGCCCTGGGCGTTTTTGTGGGGGGCAAATTACATTTTAACGATACTCCAGAGCGACTTTTCACTACAAACTCCAAAAAGGACAAGCTGAACCGTCTCATAGATTATATCGATTATGAGTACGTGGACGATATTGATACCGATAGTATCGTAGATGTTACTGTAAACAGTATTTTAGAAAAGCTTGATCCACATTCGGTTTATATTCCAGAAGAGGATATGGAACGGGTATCAGAGAATATGAAAGGTGACTTTGTGGGCATTGGAGTAAATTTTTATCCCTATAAGGATTCCATAGCCGTAATTAGAGCCATAAAAGGTGGTCCAAGTGATGTAAAAGGCATAAGAGCGGGTGACCGAATTTTAATGGCGGATAATGATACACTTTACGGCAAAGGTATGCCTAGCGATGTTATTGTTGATAAACTAAAAGGAAAAGAAGGCACCAAGGTTAAACTGACGGTATATCGTAAGTCTGAGGGTAAAATCGTAACGATAGATGTCAAAAGAGGAATAGTACCTATTAAAAGTGTGGAGTCCTACTACATGCTAACAGATGACATGGGGTATATTAAAGTCAATCGCTTTGCGGAATCGACCTATAGGGAATTCAAATCGGCCTTGACCAAACTACAGCGAAAAGGGGCACAGAAACTGGTTTTGGATTTACGTGATAATCCAGGGGGTTATTTAGGTGTTGCAGAGCAAATGGCAGACGAATTTTTAAAGGATGATAAACTTATCCTCTTCACAAAAAATAAAAAAGGAAAGATAGATAAGTCGTACGCCACGGACAAAGGCAGTTTTGAGGACAAACCTATTTATGTGCTCATAAACGAGCGTTCCGCTTCTGCCAGTGAAATAATTGCCGGTGCCTTGCAGGATAACGATGTGGGTACTATTGTGGGACGTCGTTCTTTTGGAAAAGGATTGGTACAGCGCGAAATGGCATTGGGAGATGGTTCTGCCATACGGTTAACTGTATCTAGGTATTATACCCCAACGGGACGTAGTATTCAAAAGGATTATCAAAAGGGTAATAAAGATTATTACAAACGTTTTACGGAGCGCTTCCATAATGGAGAACTTTTTTCGGTAGATAGCATAAAGGTCGCCGATTCCCTAAAATTTAAGACGCCAAAAGGTAAAGTGGTCTATGGTGGGGGTGGTATTATTCCAGATGTATTTGTGCCAATAGGCTCCAATGAAGAAGAAGCAGTGCAACGTATGGATAGTTATGGTTTTCTATCATTCTTTATTTTTGAGCATTTGGATGAGGACAGAAGCCGGTACGAGCAGGTCTCGGCAACGGAGTTTATCAATGAATTTAAAGTAGATGATATTCTATTCCAGAATTTTGTAGACTATTCTTTAAAAAGGAAATTGTCCATGGATTTTTATGGCAATCAAGAAGGCATTAAACTGAATCTAAAAGCCGCTTTGGGCGAACAATTGTTCGATGCTAATACACATGCTAATATTAAAGGCAAGAGAGACACGATGCTTCAAAAAGTATTGGAGTTGGATAATCCTGCCGTTCAACAAGAAGAGGCTGACGTCATTGAGGCGAACAACTAAATCTTTATCACTCGACTAGAATAGCCATGGTTCTGTTTTGTAGGATTCATTTAGAACTATAGGCCTAAAAGATATCTTATGTTATCTGAGTTTCAGATGATGCAAAGCATATGAAGAAGCTCATAAGTCATTAAAGCCAAAAGCCGGAATTAGTCCTCATTAACTTTTTGTTGCACCTTTTTACTTGTTATATAGAGTAACAGCAAAACAATGGCGCATAAGGAAGCCATAATCCCAATAAGTGCAACAGTGCTATCGCCTTGAAATGGGGTGGTAAAATCTACTAAGGTTACATTATAAGCAATTAATGCTAGGGCAAGTACAATTAGTATAATCGAAAAAGTTTTGTTCATAATTATGAATATTACTGTAAAAATACACCCTTTTTTACTTGTTAAAAAGTTCGTTGATGTTTGTAGCGAACAATTTAACAGCTATAGCTAAAAGAATTACCCCAAACACTTTTCGGATAATATTAACCCCGTTCTTTCCAAGAAATTTTTCCAGTTTTATGGAAGATTTTAACACCGCATATACAAATATCATATTTACGATAATTGCTACGATAATATTTTCTACGTAATATTCCGCCCGTAATGAAAGCAGGGAGGTCAAGGTTCCCGCGCCCGCAATTAAAGGGAAGGCGATAGGCACAACCGAGGCACTATCTGCTTCATCATCCTTGTAAAGGGTAATGCCTAAAATCATTTCGATAGCCAAAAAGAAAATAATAAAAGCTCCTGCAACTGCAAAGGAGTTTACGTCTATACCGATAAGCTTTAGTATTTCTTCTCCTAAAAAGAGAAAGGCCACCATGATGCAGGCTGCAACAATCGATGCTTTTTCGGATTGTATATGCCCCACTTTTTTACGTAGGCCTATAATAATCGGAATACTTCCCAAAATATCTATAACAGCAAAAAGAACCATACTCGCTGTTGCAATTTGTCTAAGCTCAAAATTGAATGTCATTCTTTGAAATTTTTTGCAAATTTACGTTTAATAATCGCATTTGTATTTTATTTTCTAAAAATATCTATCCTACCGATACCTTTTAAATGATGTATCTTGCAAGCCTAAAAAAGTATAATGTTTCAACTAGGAAAAACTATTGTATCCGAAGAAATTATAGAGAATGATTTTGTGTGCAACCTATCTGCATGTAAAGGTGCTTGCTGTGTAGATGGTGATGCAGGTGCACCATTGGAAGATAAGGAAACAGAGATTTTAGTGGATATTTATGCCAAAGTAAAACCTTTTCTAAGAGCAGAAGGCATAAAGGTAATAGAAGAAGAAGGAGCTTTCGTAAAAGGGGATGATGGTGAGTGGGAAACTCCTTTGATTAATGGTAGTGAATGCGCTTATGCGTTTTTTGATGATAAAAATACCGCTAAATGTGGTATAGAGGAGGCCTATAACCAAGGGAAGATAAAATGGAGAAAACCTGTTTCTTGCCATTTGTATCCCGTAAGAATTCATGAATACACTGAATTGACGGCGGTGAACTACCATAAATGGGAAATATGTGATCCCGCCTGTTCTTTGGGAGAGGAATTACAAGTGCCCGTATATAAATTCGTAAAGGAGGCTTTGATACGTAAGTTCGGTAAGGACTGGTATTCCGAACTGGAAACCGTAGCTCAGGAGCATCTTAAATAGTAGGAATATGAAGCAATATTTTTGTACCTGCGGGAAGGTTTGAATCGTTATAAATATCAATAATTTCCACATGAAAGGAATTTTGATAATCTTTGGAGAAGTTCGCAAGCCGTTCTTTCGTGATATCGATACCTATGGATTTTCGTTTTAAAACTTTGCCTTCTTTAATTTGTTCTGCCTTATCGCGTCCCACCCCATCATCGGTAATAGCAATATTTATAAAACCGTCTTCACCGGACGTAACATCTAACGTAATATTTTTTTCACCCTCTTTTGAGGATAGTCCGTGCCACAGTGCATTTTCTAAAAAGGGTTGTAAGATAAGGGAGGGAGTTTTTACGGTATGTACATCAATATCTTCACTTATATTTATCTTAAAGTTGATTTCGTTCGAAAATCGAATATTCTCTATGTTCATATAAAGTTCCACGGTCTCTAGTTCTTCCGCCAAAGGGATTTCTCTTTGCGAGGAGGCTTCTAAAATTTTCCGGACCAACTTGGAAAATTTGTTTAGGTAATGTACCGCATTCTTTTTCTCGTTGTTGATAATGTAAAGTTTGATAGAATTCAGGGAATTAAATAGAAAATGGGGATTCATTTGGCTGCGTAACATGGTCTGCTCCAAGGTCAATATTTTTTTCTCATTGCTCAATTGATTTTGTCGGTAAAGAATATACAGAATGCCGGCTAAAAGAATAAGGGATAAAGCTCCAATGAGCAGCAGGGTCCGGTTCCTCCTTAGTTTTAGGTTTACGATTTCGTTCTGTTTTGCCAAAACAGCTATCTCGTTGCCTTTTTTTTCATAGTCGTAGCGGAAGAGGATGTCATTTACATAGCGTATAGTGCCTTCATTCAATATTTCTTGGTCCAGGCTAATGGCTTTGGTCTTATAATTCAAAGCTTTTTCGTAGTCCTTTTTTATTTCGTACAATTCTGATAGTAAATGACTGGCTTGGGCTAGTTCAACCCTAAGGTTATGTTTTTCACCTACCGAGGATCCCTCTAATAAACTTTGTTCCGCATCCTCATTTTGGTGAACCTTAAGTTGTGCCCAACCCAAATTATTGTACAGTCTTGCAATTAACAATCCATTACCAAGTTCCATTGCCATCGGGATAGTCGCTTTAATAAGTCTTAATGCTTCTTGGTATTTTTCTTTTTTGATGTAGACTTTTGCAATACTGTTCTTACAGATTACGCGTCCCATCGTATTGTTTATGTCTTCGTTATAGGAAAGAGATATTCTATAATTTTCTAGGGCTTGGTCTAGCGCTCCCTGCTCTTCTTGGTATTTACCTATATTTTGGTGATTGATTGCCAGGCCCAAAATGTTATTCAGTTCCGCTTCTAGTTTTATAGAGCGTTCAAAATAAGAGATGGCCAGGTCGTACTGCTTTAGGGTGAGGTAGAGATTGCCTATGCTGTTTAACGAAACGTTGATGCTCCGTTTTATTCCCTCCGATGGATTTTTAACGGCCTCGGCCAGTTCTAATGCTTGCTGATTAAAGTCCATAGCTGTCCTTACGGAAGAGGTACGCCTGTAGACCACTCCTAAATAATTAAGGCTAGAAATCTTAAACTCCAGGTTATCGGCCTTTTTGGCAATTGCCAAGGCCTCTTGGTGAAGCTCTATCGCTTTACTATAGTTCGAAATATTACGATAGGTTCGTCCCATTTCACTTAGGGCATAGGATTCACCAGCCAAGTATCCTTTTTCTTTTGATCTTTGGCGAAAGAAACGCATATAAAGGATGTCGGTTCTGTGAGCCCGCATTGCTTTATGGATTGCAGTAAAGGAACTTGGAGCAGTTGTAATAAGGCTATCGGTAAGCTGCTTAAAATTTTCTGGCACGGTTTGAGCTGCCAGCGTGGCAGCAAATAACATATAGGCAAGTGCTAAAATTCTACGTTGAGTTCTTGGCACTTTGAATTTGAAATGGTTGTAGAAAGTTCCTATAGCCATATGCATATTACCATTTATAACAAATCTAGGAAGTCAGATTTTTTTTGTCTGGATACGGGAATTTTATGATTTGATTTCAATACAACGTATCCGTCGGTCTTTAAAAACTCCTTTATTTTGTTAAGATTGATGATATAGGAGTTATGTATTCTGAAAAAAGAATCATTTGGAAGTAAAGCATTAACTTCTTTTAATTTTTTTGTAAGTACTATTTTGTGGCCGTCTGTTAGGAAAATGGTGCTGTAGTTTCCATCGGATTCTGCATAAAGAATTTCGTCACTTTCTAAAAAAATTAATTTCCCATCAGTGTTTAGGGTAATTTTCTTGTTGATAGAACTAGAATTGAAATTAAGAAGTATTTGTTCAAGCTTTGCAGCGGTAAAGTTTCTACTATTAAATTTTTTGATTTTTACGATGGTGTCTTTAAGGTCATCTGAATCAATAGGTTTTAGTAGATAATCTATCGCTTCGTTTTTAAGTGCTTTTATGGCATATTGGTTGTACGCTGTGGTAATGACTACCGGAAAGTTTTTGTTAGAAAGTTTTTGTATAAACTGAAAACCATCCATAGTTGGCATTTCTATATCCAAAAACAAGCAGTCTGGGGTGTTTTTTTCTAAGTACTCTAAAGCTTCAAAAGGATTTGTGAAAGATGCGGACACATGTATTTCATAACTAAAATTAGTGAGCTCCCAAGAAAGGCTTTGCAAGGCCTTTATTTCATCATCTACGAGTACCGCTTCTAACATAATCTGTAAAATAAAAAATGAAAGTTAATTAAAAAATAATTCTTACGGTACGGCTAGAATCGGATTTATGTGACAATGGGAGTTTATTTAGTATATCTGGCATATATACGAATCAATTTCATTTTTATTATTTAAAAATAAATTTTATAGAGGTCAGTAGTTAGTTACTTATTATTTCTGATTGATATATTTTATCTCCTTTTACCATTCTAGTAATTAAGTTATTGAAGATTGTTGATTTACTCTGTGAGCGGTTTATTCTAAAACAGAATTCATTAAAATATCTGTTTAGGTTATCATCACTAACCCAAGAATATGTAGTTCTTATCCAAGATTTAACCTGATGTATCATTGTATGGAGTGCCTTAAAGTTTAATCCCTTATTGCTTTCTATTTGGTTTATATTGTAAGCTTTTGCTATAGGCCTGTAACCTCTCCACTTATCTGTCGTTACCTTGGCTTCTCGACTTATGTTGTCAATAAATATATATTGTAATGATTCAGCGGAGAAGTCTTCTATTTTCATGGTGTACATTCTTTTGACCTTTCCTTCTTTAGTGAGCTGGACTGCTGTGATTGCCTTCTTTTTATTACTGTGGTAACTTCTTCCTATTTTACCTTTCTCGCGCCCCCCCAGAACGAATTCATCAACGTGGACCTCTCCATCCATAGGGTTATTGCCACTTGAAGACATTGCTTCTCTTACCTTGAGCATAAACAATCGAGCTGTCTTTTCGGTAACTCCATAACGAACT
>JBLHNI010000069.1:0-11698 GCA_047650615.1 Maribacter sp. | reverse complement strand
TTATTACGTCATGTACTATTATGGGGAGGATAAAAAAATGACCAAGGGTTGTTTTACCATATTAAATAATTGGAAAACATTTGAATTGGTCTTTGTCTATAAGGACACAGGAGAGAACGTTGTAACCTACAATCTTTTTGGTACGATATTACAGCAAAATAATTTTGCCCATTTCGAAACAAGTCTCTTTACGGAAAAAAGAAAAATAAAGGGTGCTAGTTTTATTTTTTATATAGGTAAATCCACACCTACGGAACGGCCGTTTATTATTGGAACTTATAGTTCCTTTGACAAATATGACCATTGCATTGCAGGTAAGATCATAGCCCAACAATTTGATTCAAAAGAGGCTATGACCACCGTAGCGTTTTCGGATTACTTTGAACCTTATATTTCTCAGGAATTAATTAAGGTCAGATTCATTAATGAAAGTACTCTACCAAAGCATACCCTTAAATTATCCAATAAGAGTCCCTATTCCGATGTGTTTGGACGTATTCCAAATAAGTACAAGTTGATTTTTAATTTGGATAATGAGGTCTCTCACGAACTAATAATTATTATTGAAGAATATCATTATAATATCCGCTGCTTAGAAAATAATATCTTCATCGAAAATGATAGATTATCCTTGGAAAACAAAGGACAGATTTTAGAGATTGGTTTCGATATATTTGGTGTTTTCTTTCTTCAAAAAGTATCCATTTTCATAAAGACATTTTATTTGCTCCAAGAAAAAACAGAGGACAATAGAGGAGTATTTTCAGGCGTGGATATTAACAACAACTTAGTGAATGGAAGCATGGTAATACAACCACGTGAAAAAGTACTAACTTAAAGCTTATTATCCTTTGTTTAAAACTAGTGATTGAATGGTTATCCCATAAAACTAACAATTTAAAGGACTCCTACTTTCTCAATCTAGTCTAGTAGTAAAGTTCAACTAAACCTAGTTATGAATTAACTGGAATTGAACCCTTACAAATCATTTCGGTTTAGTCTATACTTCCAATCAATAATCTAATGTTCCAAAACCTTAAATCCCCCAAATCTTACCATAACTTACCTGCGCATGGATCCTGTGCTGTTTTTGTAGCGTTCAGGTAGATAAGCGTAAAGCAAAAACCGCATAGGGCGCATCTTACTTTGCTACTACGGAAATCGGCCTTTATTCTACGTTCAGCTGTTGTTTAATATGTCTTAGCTCGGTTTCACTCATCTCAAGTTTTAGATAGGATTTTCCGAAGGTCGGCTCTATTTTTGTAACACCGTCAAGTACCCTTTTGAACAAGCGTAGGTTCTCGGCCTTTGATTTTACAAGTTTATGGTGCTTTTCGAACGAAACATGTCCTTCCTTTAGGTTCCATTCCGCCCTGGTCATCTTGATGGCCTTTCTGTCCACGAGCACAGGCCGCTCCTTTTTCTTGTACGCCGTGCCATCGAAAAGGCTTTTGAGCATATCGTGTGTCGGTCGTAACTGTTCGCGCTCCATGGTGCGCAGCATTTCTTCCAGATAATCAAAGCGGCCGATCATATAGTTCTGGAACTTTATAAAACCGATCATCACTTCGCTCTTTGGGGATATCCTCGTCCTTTCGAAGAAATCGATCATGGCATCCATGGTCTCCGAATGTGACCTTGTCACCGTTTTCGAATAGTCCCGGAAACGCTCGGCCGTTATCCTATTGAGGCTTATTGCCGAGAAAGTGCTTTTTCTTGTATTTTCCATAGTCATTACAGTAAATAAGTATCAGGTTTATGGGCTTTCCAACGGTTTATGTTGGGGTTTGACGCAATACCGAAATCCTTGATAATTTATCATTTTTACCAACGTGTTGATTTTTAATTGTTTAGCCCGATTGATTCGATGTCCAGAAAAACAGTTTACTGTAAACTATTTCAATGGTTACTGGGGCTACCGCTCCATTTTTTGCAAATTAGACCATAGAACAAAAAGGAATTATTTTTAAACACCTGAATTTCAATGTTTTAAACATCGTAACATCGCGCCAGCGTGTTATCCTCTTGCTATTCCTTTGTTCTGTTTCACTTCCCATCGAAATACCACTTTCCTTTGTTGGTGTACAATTAATCTTTCCAGAACATGTTTTAAGTCTGATTCGGCCTCTATTTTCTTCTGCTCGGACCGTCCAGTTTCAGTAGATTGAACATTTCAACGAAGCGGTCGGCCAACTGTTTACCGTAGCGTTCCTCAATCTGCTTCTGGCTCAAATTGGTGGTGATATGCGTTTTTGTCCCAAGGTTCTCAAAATTCCGGTAGCGGTTCAACAGTATCCTAACAAACACGTCTTCCTTTCCATATTGGTATATATTGTTTCCTGCTGTCTCGGAGCCAAGGTCATCGAACAGGAAGGTTCCTTTGGAGTAATACCGTATCACTTCCTCCTTGTTCTTTTCCATATTGAACCTATCCACTACCTCTTGTGCGGAAATAGAGGGAAACCAAAGTTCCCTGACCTGGTAATGCTTGGCCAAATTTTGGATGATCTTGAAACTCGTGGTCTTTCCGGTGCCATAGGAGCCAAAGACCAAAAGCCCTTTCTTGAGCGAAATGTTCTCCATCATTTCGAATGCGACCTCCCTGTTCCAGTACCTGCAGAAATGCCCAAGAAAATTTTTGTTATCGATGTCCACGCCAAAGTCAAGGTCGTTTTCCGCATAGAATATCTGTGCGGTCTTGAAAAAGACCTTTTTGAAAAGCTCCGGTGCGCATAACGGCGTAACCGGTTCTTTTTTTCTTTTCAACGGCATGGACACCTCTTTTTTCATATTTCCTATTCCAGTATTGGAGTTCTATTTCCTATTTTTCCTTTTAAAGAAGTAATTGGTTTTATGTCTTGTTTTGTTCCTTGTTTTATATACTGGACATTTTTGTCGTGGCTGCCACGATAGCTTTGTCCATGCTGCCTAGACACTTTTGTCGTAGCAGGTTCGCCCTTTCGAAAGCTGAACTCCAAGGTACTTTTTAAGAACCGCCTTCTTCCATCGAAGGATATCTCGGTTATCCAACCGACGGTCTTCAGTTCGGTAACATATCTGGAGACCTGCCGTTCGGATATCTTTAGAAAAGTGGATATATACTTGTTGGACATGTAACATTCCTTGCCGTGCTGGGTAAAACTGTGGATCTCCAGAAACAGGATCTTGGCGTACCAGTTCACCTCCCGGTTCAAATAGATGCGTTTTGGAATCCATATCCCTTGAAAGTTTCTGTCGGCGGCTTTCATAGGAGGGTATTATTGTTTGTTCGGGCTGTGTTTTTTAAGATGGGCGTTGACCCTTTCTTCTATCTCCTCCTCTGTATAGGAAGGGTTTTGAAGCAGCCATTGTTCTATTTTCTCCCGCTCGAAGAAAAGCGAACCGTTGGTCGGCTTGGAGAAGGGAATCAATCGTGCCGATGTGAGCTTATAGATTTTGGAAAGGCTCCAGCCCGTATACATCTGTAGATTGGTGACGTTGAATACTTTTTTCTTTACCAGGGCCGCCTCGTCCAGGTGGTCTATCTTATCTAGAAGTAATCGTACAAGGGAGGAGTTTTGTTTGTTCATAATGCTTTCGTGTTAGGTTTTCACTTGTTTTCCATGATTTGTACATGGAACTATTTGAAAGCAATTTCACAGTAATCTTGAGCGGAACCAAGTAAAGGAAGGCCCTCCTCCCCTTTCCTTTGGTTTCATTTGCATTTTATTCTTTACCCGTGGACAGGAGCTGGTTCTCGATATCGATCTTCAGGTCCATCCGTCTTTTCGGGTTGCAGTTCTTCCAGCTCGAATGGGACTTTTGAAGCTGTTTTACCGTCCATTCGGTATCCTTTGACCTGAACGTTCCTTTTATGTAATTACAGAGCCTTAGAAGGTTCTCCCCGTAGTAGCCTTCCAGATTCTCCTCGGAGATGTGGTTCAGGAACTCGAAGAACAACCTAAAGTTGGGCAGTTTCCTATCCGTGATCGGTAGCCAAATGATTTTTTCATCAGGTTCCTTTCCCTTTACGAAACGGTTGAAATCGGTCTCGCTGGTCAAAAGATAATTCTTGAACAGGTTCGAACCGGTATAATCCATCGAATACATTAGTTGTAAAAAACGGATGGGTGGAACTGTCGGCTCGGCACCAGCGTGCATAACCACTTTTTTTGTTCTAATCGGATATGGACTTTTATAACCCAGAAGTTGTGAAATATAAATCTTGGTAAAAATTAGAAACACTATGGTGATCATGGACATCATGACAATACCAAAATAAAGGAAGAAAGGTTCTTCGGTGGCCGATAGGAAAGGCCAAAGCTGCCATAGTATCAGCAAGTACGTTCCAAGCAGCAAAAAGAGAACTACCCAATGTGGCACTTTCCTGGTTTTCCACTGCGTACCCGTTCGGTATAAATCGAAAACTACTTTGTCGATGCTTCGGAAAAGCAAAATAATCGTATTTTTAAAGGAAGATTTCATACATGAACGAAAGCCGTGCATGAAGATAGGAAGATATATGCAAAACAAACGTGTTTCACCATTGTTTCACCCTCACCAAAAAAGAAAGGCCTCGCATTTTTGCGAAGCCTTTGCTGCTAGTAGCTCCCCCTCTTGGACTCGAACCAAGGACCCTCTGATTAACAGTCAGATGCTCTAACCAACTGAGCTAAGGAGGAAAATAACTCGCTTTAATCACTCAAAGCGGCTGCAAATATAGTCGTTTTTTCAAATATGCCAAACAATTAAAAGCCATTTTCTATTTAATTAGCCATTTATAAACATCATTGCCATTGGCAAACAATAATAAGGCTATTAATAAGAAAAATCCTGTCATCTGCGCATACTCCAAAAACTTATCGCTTGGCTTTCTACCACTAATCATTTCATATAGTAAAAACATCACATGACCTCCATCCAAGGCTGGGATGGGTAGAATGTTCATAAAGGCCAGAATAATAGATATAAACGCCGTTGCACTCCAAAAGCCATACCAATCCCAAGTATCTGGGAACAGCCCTCCAATAGCAGCAAACCCACCAACACCCTTGTAGGCACCCGTAGACGGATTGAATATTTTCTTCATTTGACCTATGTAGCCTGTCAGCGTAGAAACTCCCTTATTAATACCAGCTGGTATTGATTCTAAAAAAGAATATTTCTTAATCTCTAATTTGAATACACCCCTTTCTCCCAACTCTTTGTAACTTAAACCCCCTAGACCTACTCCAACGGTTGCAGAATCACTTATTATTACGGGTATTTGTATTTCGCCACTACCCTCTCGTTGAATGGTTAAATCAATATTTTGTCCTTTAAATTTTTCTAGTAGTATTTTTGCCTCATCAAAATACGTAATGGGGTTACCACCTATACCTATAATTTCATCTTTAACAGCTAATCCAGAATCTTTATTCGAAGAGGCATCAGGAATGGTTCCGATAATAAAGGGAAAACGAGGGCTCAAAAATCGAATCTTATCCTCATCTTCAATAAGGGTAGCTATAAAATCTATCGGTATTTCTTGTTCAAAAGTATTACCATCTCTGCGAATAGTCATGCTGTTTCCGGTTACGAGCTCCGGTAGAATTTCTCCAAATTTTTTGATTTTATTTCCGTCTACAGCGATGATTAAATCTCCGGTCTGTACTCCTAATTTATCCCCTATGTTCTTTTCAGTTACCCAAAAACCATCCAGTAAACTATCGGCTGATATATATTGTTCCCCGTAGGACCAGGCCATGCCTATATATATTATTACGGCAAGGATAAAGTTTACGGTTACACCACCTAACATGATAATCAAACGTTGCCATGTAGGCTTGCTTCTAAACTCCCATTCTTTGGGTTCTTCTTTTAGAGCTTCGGTATCCATGCTCTCATCTATCATTCCGGATATTTTTACATATCCTCCTAAGGGCAGCCAGCCAATACCGTACTCAGTACCGCCTATGGTCTTTTTGAACAGAGCGAATTTTACATCAAAAAAGAGGTAAAACTTCTCTACTCGAGTCTTAAAATATTTTGCCGGGATAAAGTGCCCTAGCTCATGCAGCACAATTAGTAAGGAAAGGCTTAAAAAGAACTGTATGATTTTTATGAAAATGGGGTCCATTCGTTTTTTGTCAAAATTAAAATCGCACAAAAGTACATTTTTACGTCCGCTTAAAAAAAGAAACGGATGGCGGTTATATTATTTTAAGAATATTTTGGGAGCAATAGCACCTAGCGCACTTGAAAGAACCCCCACGCCATCGTACCTTTACAACAAAAAAACATGCGCTCCTTTCTAAGTCAGTTTAAGTTATTGGGAGTAGTGCTTTTAGCCATATCGGCTGTTATTGTTTTTCTATTTTACAATGCGCTGCAACCTAAGAAGATACTAAAAGTGTACTCGCCCGCCATGGTAAACGAAGAGCTTGTAGCAGAGGAGGTTCAGCATGTGCGTAAATACCACACTATAGCTGATTTTTCCTTTACGAACCAAAACGGAAAAACCATAACACAAGTAGATTACCAGAACAAAATTTACATTGCCGATTTCTTCTTTACCACCTGTCCTACCATTTGCCCCATCATGACCAAAAACATGGCGGCTATACAAACCGAAATCATAGACAACCCTGAGGTATTACTGCTGTCCCACTCGGTTACCCCACAAATAGATTCTGTTACACAATTAAAGAAATATGCCTTGGAAAAAGGCGTTATTGATGCGAAATGGAATCTGGTTACCGGACCTAAAAAAGACATCTACGAAATTGCGAGAAAATCTTATTTAGCCGTAAAAACGGATGGCGACGGCGGACCGTTTGACATGATACATACCGAAAATTTTATTTTGGTAGATAAAGAACGTCGCATTAGAGGTTTTTATGATGGCACTAAAACAGAAGACATAGAAAAGCTTTTGGAAGACCTAAACATATTGCAACAATCCTATGTGAATTAATTTTTAACCTACTGTCTTTTGTGAACATACTTGATAGAATCACATTGCCATTTTTTTACGATTTCAGGGATTAGCTTTCAAATATTTCTTGTATTTTTGACCTTAATTAAAATCAATCTAAATAAAAATTGGAGATTACTGTAGCACATCTTAAACGTGGACAACGTGGAATTATAAAAGAATTCTCCGAAAATTTTATTCCTATAAAATTATTGGAATTAGGATGTTTGCCCGGCAATGAAGTAGAACTAGTACAGGTAGCTCCACTTAACGACCCTATCTATATTAACGTTAACGGTTCGCATATTGCCATAAGGCGAGAAATGGCCTTGAAAATAGCCTTAGAGCTGATAGACGAAAAACTTTAGTATGAGCAAACAAATTAATGTAGCGCTCATTGGAAACCCCAATACAGGGAAAACATCGGTCTTTAACCAGCTTACAGGTCTTAATCAAAAAGTGGGTAATTACCCTGGTATTACTGTTGAGAAAAAAGAAGGTGTCTGCAAACTTCCAAGAGGGGTAAAAGTACATATATTAGATTTACCGGGAACCTATAGCCTTAACACGACTTCTTTAGATGAGAGTGTTGCCGTAGAGTTGTTGCTTAACAAAAACGATAAGGACCACCCAGATGTAGCCCTTGTGATTACCGATGTGGAGAACCTAAAGCGGAACTTGCTACTGTTTACACAAATTAAAGATTTACAGATACCCGCAATACTGGTCATTAATATGGCCGATAGAATGTCTCGCAAAGGAATAAGCATAGACATTCCCCTTCTGGAAGAGAAATTACAATCAAAAGTGGCATTGGTGAGTACCCGAAAGGGAACGGGAATAGACCGTTTAAAAGAACTGATTGCCGAGTATAAAAACCTCTCCAAGAAACCAAATGTTGACATTAGCGTTATAGCGCCAGAGTATTTTGAAAAATTAAAAAATACGTTCCCGAAGGAGGAGTTATATAAACTTTGGTTGGTCATTACCCAAGATGTAAACTTCATGCCTGTTGAAAAGAAACTGATACAGGACGCCTCTGCCTTTAGCACCAAATCAAAATCCGAACTTAAACGCTTACAACAAAAAGAAACAATTCTTAGGTACCAGTTTATAAATCGTATTTTAAAACAGGCCTATAAAGTAGACATCAATGCTGCAAAAGGGTTTAGGGCCAGTTTGGATAAAATCCTTACCCATAGAATATTTGGTTATCTTATTTTTTTCCTTATTCTACTGACTATTTTTCAGGCCATTTACGGATGGAGCGAATACCCAATGGATATGATCGATACTTTTTTTGCATCGGCAACCGAGTGGGTAAAGGATACGCTTCCGGCAGGTGCATTTACAGACTTGATTGCAGAGGGTATCCTATCCGGAATTGGCGGAATCGTCATCTTTATACCTCAAATCGCCTTTCTTTTTCTTTTCATCGCTTTGCTTGAAGAATCTGGGTACATGAGCCGCGTGGTATTCTTAATGGATCGGGTAATGCGTCCTTTTGGACTCAGCGGAAAAAGTATAGTGCCCTTAATATCGGGTACAGCATGTGCCATCCCTGCAATAATGGCCACCAGAACCATAGAAAATTGGAAAGAACGTCTCATTACTATCCTCGTTACGCCGTTTACAACGTGTTCGGCTAGGCTTCCGGTATACCTTATCATTATTGCCCTTGTAATTCCTGAAGGAACATTTTTAGGTTTGAGCTATAAGGCCTTAACACTCATGCTTCTTTACTTGCTAGGCTTTGGTGCCGCAATCGTATCAGCCGTAATTCTCAACAAAATATTAAAAATAAAAAGCAGATCCTTCTTTGTTGTAGAGATGCCCAGCTACAAGTTACCCCTATTAAAAAACGTAGGATATACGGTACTGGAAAAAACGAAAAGTTTTGTTTTTGGTGCGGGTAAAATCATACTTGCCATATCTATAGTACTCTGGTTTTTAGGATCCAACGGCTTTTCCTATGATTTTAAAAATGCCGAAGAAATTATTACCCAGCGCGTTACCGAAAACGGGTACAGCGCTGATAGCCAAACTTATATCGAGAACAAACTTCTGGAGTATACCCAAGGTATTAATGCAGCTGGCTCCCCTTCGGCAAACAACCCAATCGGCACTAGTATACAGGACTCTCTTTCGCTTAAAACAACTGAATTACGCGGACGCGCCCTAAACCAAGAAATTGCCAGTTACAAACTAGAACATTCCTATATGGGATATATGGGTAAAGGAATAGAACCGATTGTACGGCCTTTGGGCTATGATTGGAAAATAGGCATAGCAGTATTGACCTCCTTTGCGGCAAGGGAAGTATTTGTAGGTACCTTGGCTACCATATACAGTGTAGGTAACGATGAGGAAGAAACCATTAAATACAGAATGGCGGCAGAGGTAAATCCCGTAACCAAAAAACCCTTATTTAATTTAGCATCTGGTATATCCTTATTATTATTCTATGCTTTTGCCATGCAATGTGTGAGTACCCTAGCCGTCGTAAAACGAGAAACAAATTCATGGAAGTGGCCCCTTGGGCAATTGGTCTTTATGAGCCTTTTTGCCTATATCGTAGCCTTAATAGCGTATCAACTTTTAAAATAAGTCAATGGAAATTTTTCAACATGTATTGGTCTATATTACGCTTTTCGCAGCCTTGGCCTATTTGGTAAAAAAATTCGTGTTGCCAAAATCACTCTTCAGCACTAAAAAATCCAACTCAAAAAGTTGTGGACAGGACGATTGCGGCTGTCATTAAACGACAACCATATCCTATTATTTTCCTATCTTTTTTAAATTGTAACAGTTTTACTTGTTATTCGTCTTCTTCTTTTACAATACCTTGTTTTCGTTAAATAAAGAATAAATACCTCCTAAAGAAATCTAAAATCGAATTCTTTTTTGGAAAGCTATTTGTTAGTTTGAAAACTATTAAGAATCCTCTATGCGCAAAAAATTCACACTCCTTACCCTGATTTCTGTTGTTTTATTATCCTTAAACACAAAGGCTCAGAGCCTTAGCTCTAGCGTGCTTGATAGCATTACACAAAAACCGATTCCGTATGTTACCGTTCTTCTTAAAGGCAAGGGCGTTATCACCAATGAGGAGGGGCAGTTTACATTTTTGTTAGACGAATCGATTAAGGCCACCGACTCCCTACATATTTCATGTATGGGGTATGAATCTTTAGGAAAACCCATAAGCCAATTTACAGAAAACATTATCTATCTAAATCCAAAGATCATTGAACTGCGTGAGGTAATTGTATCGAACAAGAACTACACCGCAGACGAGATTATTGAGCTGGTAGAAGACAATCTAGAAAAAAATTATAGCAATGACCTTACTAAAAAGAGAGTCTTCCACAGGAGGTCTAGTTTTGATCGGTGGATAAAAAGTGATTTTACAGTTAAAAAATCTACTATTGATATTTTAGATCAACGCTTACTAGATAGTATCATTGCCTCTGTGCCTAAGTATAACCCCTATTACTCTGAAGTATTAGGCGACCTGTACGGAGACAATAACACCGAAGCAAAAAAACTAGACTTGCTTAAGGCCTCTAAACTATATGACAAAAGCACGGAACTAGATACCGAAAAATTAGAAGAAAAATTCAATGAAATTCTTAGAAAAAACGTAAAAGATGGGTCTTATTTTAAAATAAAATCTGGTCTTTTAAGCTTTAAGATAGACGCAGACGAGGTAAGCACGCTCTTTGAAGAAGATATAGATTCTACGGATACCGCAGCACTTAACAAAGAGCTAGAAGAGAAGAAGAAAAACAAGGAAGAAGAAAAGAAAAATTACGTTAAATGGAAAAGAAACAATTTAGCTAGTATCATAAACGGTTTACCAACGGCAGCGGATACTAATTTGAATTTTATCTCCAAAGCGAGAAAATACAGGTTCACTCTAAAAGAATTTACCTATTTGGGTGACGATGCCGTTTATGTGGTTGATTTTGAGTCCAAAGGTTCTGCAGACTACCAAGGCACCTTATTCATCAATGCAGATAATTTTGCCATATTACAGGTAAACTATGAAAATATAAAGCCGCTTCGGAAATTTAGTTTGTTGGGGGTTTCTGCAAACAACTACTTATCCAAAGGTAAAATCATATACAACAAAAGTACTGACGGATTTTATGGACTACGCTACTATGAGTCTAAATCTGCTACTAGAGTGGGTATCAATCGCGCTTTAAAAATCATTGAAAAAAACAAAATCGTAAAGGGAAAAAACAAACAGAATGAACTTTCTGGACAGATGGATTTTGCCTTTAACAATGTAGTAAAACATGAAGTCGTTGTTTTTGAAACGGAAGCTATTAGTCAAGCAACTTTCGATACCTTAGAAGAGAAAAGTGATATACTACCCACATACATGGCCAACTATGATCCAGAATTTTGGAAAGGCTATAATATCCTAGAGCCCAATACCGCTATTACGCAGTTTATCTCAGAGGTAGATTCAGAAAACTAATAGGCCCATGGCTGAGCCATAAGCTTAGCTTCCATTACAAGTATCCATTATATTCACGCTCCTATAAGCGCTATTATGTATGTGGCTATACTTCATTAGTTCCTATTGACAGGTAACAAGACCTATGCATCATTTTTGCCTTTTTTTAATATACACGTGTACCCTTTTGTACTTTCCCGACTATATACTGTTGAACACCAACTAAAGCATACCCTTTTCATGGAATTAACCAACGAAGAATTAATGGCAACCGTATCCGACGGAAACTTGGATAT
>JBLHNI010000068.1:0-11729 GCA_047650615.1 Maribacter sp. | reverse complement strand
GACCCTTATGGGGCGTAACGATATTATTAAGGAGACTACACTTGAAATTTTCAATACAAAGGATCATGCAGAGTGGAATGAAGTTCCTCAGGTATCCTTGGATCATAAAGAGGTTCCTGCTTCTTCCGTTGATCTTTGGGATAGTTTTGATAGGTCTATTGGGCATCATTTTAATATGTCTATCGATTTAAATTCCTGTACTGGTTGTGGTGCCTGTGTTATTGCTTGTCACGCAGAAAACAATGTTCCTGTAGTAGGTAAGGCAGAGGTGCGGAAGTCTAGGGATATGCATTGGTTGCGTATTGATAGGTATTATTCTTCTGAAGATACATTTGAAGAAGATGTAAACAAAAAAGAAGGTTTTGACGGTCTTACGGGGGGTAACGGTTCTCTTGGTGGATTTGGTGAGTTGGAAGATCCTGCAAATAATCCGCAAGTAGTTTTTCAGCCCGTAATGTGTCAGCATTGTAATCACGCTCCTTGTGAAACAGTTTGTCCTGTTGCGGCAACATCGCACGGGAAACAAGGTCAGAATCAAATGGCGTATAACAGATGTGTAGGTACTCGATATTGTGCTAACAACTGTCCGTATAAAGTAAGAAGGTTCAACTGGTTCTTGTATAATAATAATGACGAGTTCGATTTTCACATGAACAATGATCTTGGTAAAATGGTATTGAATCCAGATGTAAACGTTCGTTCCAGAGGTGTTATAGAAAAATGTTCTATGTGTATTCAAAAAACGCAAAAGACTATTTTGGATGCCAAGCGTGATGGCCGTGTTATAGAGGATGGTGAGTTCCAGACTGCTTGTTCTATGGCATGTAGTAATGGAGCTATTGTTTTTGGTGATATCAATGACAAGGAAAGTGAAGTTGCGGAGCTCAAGGAAAGTGATAGGATGTATCATCTTTTGGAGTATGTAGGTACAAAGCCTAACGTATTCTATCACGTAAAAGTTAGAAATACCAACGAAGCATAATAATACTAGAAAGTAATTATAACAAATGTCTATGGCGTCGCATTACGAAGCTCCTATACGAAAACCACTTGTACTCGGTAACAAAGGCTACCACGATGTAACCGTGGATATTGCTGCTCCTGTCGAGGGAAGAGCCAACAAGCATTGGTGGATAGTTTTTTCCATTGCCCTGGTTGCATTTTTATGGGGAGTAGGGTGTATTATTTACACGGTTTCTACAGGTATTGGTACTTGGGGCCTGAATAAAACAGTTAACTGGGCTTGGGATATTACCAACTTTGTATGGTGGGTGGGTATTGGCCATGCTGGTACATTAATTTCGGCGGTACTGTTGTTATTCCGTCAGAAGTGGAGAATGGCTATTAACCGCTCGGCGGAAGCAATGACGATATTCTCAGTAATCCAAGCGGGCTTATTCCCAATTATCCATATGGGTAGACCATGGTTGGCGTATTGGGTATTGCCTATTCCTAACCAATTTGGTTCTTTGTGGGTAAATTTTAACTCACCTTTACTTTGGGATGTATTCGCTATATCAACATATCTATCTGTTTCATTGGTGTTCTGGTGGACAGGTTTATTACCTGATTTCGCAATGATTCGTGATAGGGCGGTATTGCCTTTCCAAAAGAAAATTTACGGTTTATTGAGTTTTGGTTGGAGTGGTAGAGCTAAAGATTGGCAGCGTTTTGAAGAGGTATCATTGGTTTTGGCAGGTTTAGCTACCCCCTTGGTGCTTTCTGTACATACCATCGTATCTTTTGACTTTGCTACGTCGGTAATCCCCGGATGGCATACTACCATCTTTCCTCCCTATTTTGTGGCAGGTGCCATTTTCTCTGGCTTTGCTATGGTAAACACCTTGTTGATTATCATGAGAAAGGTGTGTCATTTGGAGGCATACATTACTGTGCAGCATATAGAATTGATGAATATCGTTATCATGCTTACGGGTTCCATAGTAGGGTGCGCCTATATTACGGAATTATTCATGGCGTGGTACTCAGGGGTGGAATACGAACAGTATGCATTCTTGAATAGAGCTACCGGTCCTTACTGGTGGGCCTATTGGTCCATGATGACTTGTAATGTTTTTTCACCACAGTTTATGTGGTTCAAAAAATTACGTACTAGTATTATGTTTTCCTTCTTTATCTCCATTGTGGTGAACATCGGAATGTGGTTTGAGCGTTTTGTAATCATTGTAACTTCCTTGCATAGAGATTATTTGCCGTCTTCATGGACTATGTTTTCGCCAACGTTTGTAGATATTGGTATTTTCATAGGAACGATTGGCTTTTTCTTTGTATTATTCCTGTTATATGCCAGAACTTTCCCGGTGATTGCTCAAGCGGAGGTGAAGTCTATATTGAAAGCTTCCGGAGGAAAGTATAAGGCGTTAAGGGATGCAGGACAGCCTTTATATCAAATAGCTCCTGATACGGTAGTCAACGAAGTTGGTGATGAAAATGTAATTAAGGAGGAGGTTCCGCCGGAAAAGGATGATAGCTTAGGTGTTTTGGAATTGTTGCGTAGTATTGGAACATTCGATGCAACAAAAGACACTGCTGATGATCTTAAAAAGATTAAAGGTATAGGTCCACAGATGGAAGGAACACTGAATCAAATAGGTATTTTTACGTTCGCCCAAGTAGCTAAGATGACAGCGAGGGAATATAAATTATTGGATTCTATTACTGGTTCGTTTCCAGGTAGGGCGCAGCGCGATGATTGGGCTGGTCAGGCAACACTATTATTAAATAATAAGAAATAATTATGGCATCTAAAGTTATACATGCTTATTACGACGATGATGATGTATTGATGCTTGCCGTTAAAAAGGTGAAAGCAGCTAAATTTCATATAGACGAGGTCTATTGTCCTTTTCCGGTGCATGGCTTAGATAAAGCTATGGGATTGGCGCCAACCCGACTTGCGATAACTTCATTTCTGTACGGGTGTGTGGGTCTTGTGGTGGCTACCGTGATGATGAATTATATTATGATTGAGGATTGGCCACAGGATATTGGAGGTAAGCCTAGCTTTAGTTATATAGAGAATATGCCTGCTTTCGTTCCTATTATGTTTGAACTTACTATATTCTTTGCAGCGCATTTAATGGTAATTACTTTTTATTTAAGAAGTAGGTTATGGCCATTCAAAAAAGCGGAGAATCCAGATGTGAGAACTACAGACGATCATTTTTTAATGGAGATAGAAATCCATGATAACGAGCAAGAGCTTAAAGAGATATTGGCGAATACCGGAGCTGTAGAAATAAATATATCAGAAAAAAACAGTCATTAAATATGAACAGTTTTAAGAAAATAGGAATTTTATTGTGTTTGATGTTCGCTTTTGTGGCGTGTCAAAATAATAGTCAGCGCAATTATCAGTACATGCCTAACATGTATGAACCCGTAGGGTATGAAACCTACCAAGAGGTAGATTTTTTACCTAATGGTTCCCAAGCTATGTTGCCTCCGGCCAATACGATAAATAGGGGTTGGTTACCATACGGAATTGAAAATTCAATGGAAGGCAAGGAGTTGTCTAGATTGAATTTAAGCCCTTTGGATTCTGTTAACGTAGTGGGTAATATGGAAAAAGGCAAAGAAATGTATAATGTGTATTGTGCAATTTGTCACGGACCTAAAGGAAAAGGTCAGGGTACGCTGGTGAAAAAAGAAAAAATATTAGGAGTTCCCAGCTACGCTGATGCAGCACGTAATATTAACGTGGGATCAACATATCATACCCTGCAGTATGGTTTAAATTCAATGGGGTCTTATGCATCGCAGATGAATACAACAGAGATGTGGCAGGTTTCTGAGTACGTGATGAAGCTAAAACTAGATTTAACCAAATAATAGCTAAGAAATACTATGTACACGTTTTCAAACAGACTAAAAATTGGTTCCATAATTCTGATGGCCGTAGGCCTTTTAGGAATTGTTGGTGGATTTGTAATGGCTCCTTCTACCGTAGAAGAGGCAAAGGCAATGGTAGCTTCGCATGATGACGAAAGTCATGCCGAGGATGCAACACACGATCAGGCACATGACGCATCGCATGACGAACACTTGCTTCATCAGCTGCAAAATAAACCTTGGGCAGCGTTGTATGTTGCTGCTTTCTTTTTTATGATGATTTCACTAGGGGTATTGGTTTTCTATGCTATTCAACGTGCCGCACAGGCTGGTTGGTCTCCGCTACTGTTTAGAGTTATGGAGGGTATTACTGCATATTTAGTTCCAGGAGGAATTGTGGTATTTGTAATCCTGTTGCTTTCGACATTACACATGAATCATTTATTTGTTTGGATGGATGCCGATGTGGTTGCGCACGATGCTATTATTCAAGCTAAATCTGGTTATTTGAATCCTACCTTCTTTTTAGTTAGAGCTGCTTTTTTCTTAACTGGTTGGATTGCATATAGAGAGTACTCCAGAAAGTTGTCGTTAAGACAAGATGAGTCTAATGATGATTCTAATTTTAAACTGAACTTTAGAATTTCAGCAGGCTTTTTGGTGTTCTACTTGATAACGGAATCTATCATGTCGTGGGATTGGATTATGAGTGTTGATCCGCACTGGTTCAGCACACTATTTGGTTGGTATATTTTTGCTAGTATGTTTGTTTCTGGAATTACTGTAATTGCAATGGTTACTATATATTTAAAATCCAAAGGATATCTTCAAGATGTAAACGATAGCCACATACATGATTTAGCAAAATTTATGTTCGGTATTAGCATATTCTGGACGTATTTATGGTTCTCTCAATACATGCTTATTTGGTACTCCAATATACCAGAGGAGGTAACATATTACGTAACAAGGATAAATGATTATAAATTACCGTTTTTCGGAATGGTCGCTATGAATTTTTTATTCCCGTTGCTATTACTCATGAATAGTGATTTCAAACGCGTAAACTGGTTTGTAGTAATGGCAGGTGTTGTTATACTGGCAGGGCATTATTTGGATATATTTGTAGCAATCATGCCAGCAACAGTAGGTGATCAGTGGTATATTGGTCTTTCCGAAATCAGCTCGGTATTGTTTTTTGCAGGATTTTTCATCTTTTGGGTCTTTAGAGCGCTTACTATGGCACCATTACAGCCTAAAAGAAATCCGTTTATAGAAGAAAGTAAGCACTTTCACTATTAGTAAGTTTAAAGTATAATATTAAATCATACAATGGCTACATTATTAATTTTAGTTGTTTTAGTACTCGTGGCAATTGCTGTTTGGCAAATGACCAAGATTTTTGAGCTGTCTCAGCTTAAAACAGTGAGCAATCAAATTGCCACAGATAAGGACAACAAGTATAATGGCTATATGCTGTTTGCTTTTCTTGTGTTTATTTATGGTATCACAATTTTTAGTTTTGCTAAGTACGCAAAGTTCTTATTACCAACAGCTGGTTCTGAACATGGTGCTGAAGTGGATTACCTGATGTTGATATCCATGATTATCATCTTTATTGTACAAACCATTACTCAAGCTTTGTTACACTATTTTGGATATAAGTACAAAGGAGAGAAAGGTAAAAAAGCTTTGTTCTATGCGGATAACGATAGGTTGGAATTTATCTGGACTATTATTCCGGTAATTGTGTTGGCAGGTTTAATCCTTTGGGGTTTGTATACTTGGACGAACATTATGGATATTAATGATGAGGATGACCCGTTGATTGTAGAGTTATATGCGCAACAATTTGGTTGGACCGCTAGATATGGAGGTGAGGACAATGTATTGGGAGGTGCTAACGTAAGATTAATTGATATTGACCGTGCCAATGTCATGGGTCTGGATGAGGCGGATTCATATGCCTTGGATGATGTAATCGTTAAAGAGTTACACCTACCTGTAGGTAGAAAGGTGAACTTTAAAATGAGATCGCAAGATGTTTTACATTCTGCTTATATGCCCCACTTCAGAGCACAAATGAATTGTGTTCCAGGGATGACTACGGAGTTTTCTTTTACGCCTATTTACACCACAGAGGAGATGCGTCAAGATCCTGATGTTGTGGATAAGGTAAAGAGAACGAATATTATAAGGGCTGAAAAATCGTTAAGGACAGGCGAAGTACTTGACCCATGGGAATTTGATTATATATTGCTATGTAATAAAATCTGCGGAAGATCCCATTATAATATGCAGATGAAAATAATAGTAGAAACTGAGGAGGAATACAATACATGGATTTCTGAACAGTCTACTTTTGCGGAAACTGTTTTTAAGGATGATGCACAACCAGCATTTAATACGGTTGATGGCGTATCTATGACGGAGTAAGCAAGAGGAATAAAAAAAAGGAAGCTAGAAAAGAGAATTAAAAAGAAAAAGATTATATGTCATCATTAACAGCACAAGTAGATGATCATGCTCACGATCAGCATGAACACCGCCATCACAAAGAAACCTTTGTAACGAAGTATATATTTAGTCAAGATCATAAAATGATTGCCAAACAATACCTAATTCTGGGTGTTTTGGTTATGGGTTTTATAGGGATAGGAATGTCCTTGTTAATGAGGATGCAATTGGCGTGGCCCGGAGAGGCATTCTTAGTTTTTGATACTTTTTTAGGTAAATGGGCTCCTGATGGAATAATGGATGCAGATGTGTATTTGGCACTGGTTACGATGCATGGAACCATAATGGTTTTCTTCGTTTTAACAGCAGGATTGAGCGGTACGTTTAGCAACTTATTAATACCACTTCAAATAGGTGCTCGCGATATGGCATCTGGCTTCCTTAATATGGTCTCCTTTTGGTTATTTTTTGTTGCTAGTGTTATCATGATAATATCGCTTTTTGTGGAGGCAGGACCTGCTGCTGCTGGATGGACAATATATCCACCCTTAAGTGCATTGCCCATGGCACAGCCAGGATCTGGTTTGGGAATGACTTTATGGTTGTCCTCTATGGCCATATTTATTGCATCTTCCCTGCTGGGTTCATTGAACTACATAGTAACAGTAATAAATTTGAGAACTAAAGGAATGTCGATGACAAGATTGCCTTTAACCATTTGGGCATTCTTTGTAACAGCTATAATTGGGGTTATTTCCTTTCCTGTTTTACTTTCAGCGGCGTTGATGTTGATTATGGATAGAAGTTTTGGCACCTCGTTTTTTCTTTCGGATATATTTATTCAGGGAGAAGTGTTGCATTATCAAGGGGGTTCCCCTGTTTTGTATGAGCACTTGTTCTGGTTCTTAGGACACCCAGAAGTATATATTGTTTTGTTACCAGCTTTAGGCATAACATCTGAAGTGATGTCTACGAACGCTAGAAAGCCAATATTTGGGTATCGCGCTATGGTTGCGTCTATTTTGGCTATTGCCTTCTTGTCTACAATTGTTTGGGGTCACCATATGTTTATTTCGGGTATGAATCCGTTCTTGGGATCGGTGTTTACCTTCACAACATTGTTGATTGCCATACCATCAGCGGTAAAAGCATTTAATTATATAACAACACTCTGGAAAGGTAATCTCCAGCTTAATCCTGCAATGTTGTTTTCAATAGGATTGGTATCTACTTTTATTACAGGAGGTCTAACAGGTATAATTCTGGGTGATAGTACTTTAGATATAAACGTACATGACACCTATTTTGTCGTAGCACACTTTCACTTAGTAATGGGAATATCTGCGCTTTATGGCCTGTTTGCTGGTGTATACCACTGGTTCCCTATAATGTTTGAAGGTAAGATGTTGAATAAGAACATGGGGTATGTCCATTTTTGGATAACTGCGATTTGTGCTTACGGTGTATTTTTCCCAATGCATTTTGTGGGTATGGCCGGGGTGCCAAGAAGATATTATGAGAACACTGCCTTCCCAATGTTCGATGAGTTAGCCGATGTGCAGGTGTTAATGTCTGTTTTCGCGCTAATTGCTGGAGCAGCACAATTGGTTTTTGTGGCGAACTTCATATACAGTATTTTTTACGGAAAGAAAGGGCCTCAAAATCCATGGAGTTCAAATACATTGGAGTGGACTACGCCTCAGGAGCATATTCATGGAAACTGGCCAGGTGCTATTCCAGAAGTACACCGTTGGGCATATGACTATAGTAAGGTTGATTCTGATGGGGAATACATTATTCCAGGTCAAGATTTTGTGCCGCAACACATACCCTTACAACAAGATGAAGAAGAATTAAACCATTAATATTGGGTATATAGGATTTAAAATGTCCAACTTTTAAGTTGGGCATTTTTTTTTGCTATTATCTAAATTGAATGCAGATTGTGTTTTTTATAATACCTTTATGGTGTAATGTTCCAAATTAGCTAATACTGTTGATATGAAAAAAATCGTTATTCTAGTGTTTTTGTTTTGTTTCGGTTTTCAAATTTTCGCGCAAAGAAAGCCTAAGATAAAGGGCAATAGGAATGTAATAGAGTCTACCGAAAATCTACCACGTTTTACAGAAATACAACTAGAAGACGATATAGATGTCCTCATTCAGAAAGGTTCTCAAGAGAGTGTTACCATAGAAGCTGATGATAACTTGATAGATGTTTTAAAGTTTAACGTTTCGGATGGCATCTTATATATTTCCTCCTTTTATAATATTACATCCAAAAAAAAATTAAACATTACTGTGTCCTACACAGAGCTTGACGCGTTGACCTTAAGTAACGGCCTCATAACTATGAAAGACGTAATTACCTCTGAGTATTTAAATGTGAAGGCTTCAGGTGCTGCAAGACTTATATTGAATGCATCTGCCGATGTGATTAGTGTACAAATGGAAGAAAATAGTTCTGGAGATTTTAATATTGCTAGTGATTCTCTAAATCTTACTTTTAAAGATAGGATAGATGCAAAGGTCTATGCTACGGGGCAAAACAATACCTTATTCATGTATAAGAATGCCTCGGTAAAGATGGAGGGTAATACGGCGTTCTTCGCAGCCAAGTTGTATGGTAATAGCACGCTTAAAGCGGAAGAATTTAAGGCTAAATCCATGCTTCTTGCATCTGAAGATTCTCCAGAAGCCAAGGTTTATGTTATGGATGAGTTTGAATTATCTTCCAAAGGCGCTTCTAAGACTAGTTTGTATGGGAATCCTAAAATTACCATACTGGAATTTCGGGATACGTCTCAGTTGCACAAGGAGAAAAACTAAGAAGTAAATGGAGATAGGTTCTTAGCCCTTAAACCTCCTCAGGTCAATAAATCATTTAGCTATAGGAGCGGATATACAGTGTTTTGGAATACCAAACCCATCTATCAAACTGTTTAAATGAGGTCTTAGTTCTGTACATAGTCGTTCAGTACGGCGTCGTATTGCTTTTGATTTCGTTCTGCCAATGTACCCTTGTTCCAAATACCAGGAGGCATCCTTCTGAATTTCGGATAGGGCATATAAGCTTCCAAGTTTTTGAAACAACTCCCGATTCTTTTCGTCAGCTATGCTATCTGCAAAGGTAACGTAGGTTTCATAGGCCAACTCAATACTGTACGCTTTTCCTAAGGCGAGTAAATGGGTTTGAACTTTTAAGAATGCTTGGTAAGAAGGGACTCCTTTTTTAATATACCCCCTTATCCGCATTGCTAAGCTATACGTAAGTCTTCTAGTTCTATGGTTAAAGGCGTGTTTGTGGAATTTTGGATTGAATAGATGTTCCTTGTCAACTTTAGTTGAGTATAGCGGGTTTACTGTTGCTAGTTTGTCACTTAGTTGTTGACTTAATAGTTTTAATACCGTAGTAAAGCCTGCACTGTTAAATTCTGCCTTAAAATCTGATAACACTCCCTTCGCGGCCAATTGCAACAACACATTGTTATCTCCCTCGAATGTGGTAAAAATATCTACGTCGCCTTTTAGGTCAGCAATTCTATTTTCCAATAAATATCCTTTGCCACCGCAGGCTTCCCTGCACTCTTGTATAGTGCTGTTGGCGTACCAAGTAATCATAGATTTTAATCCGGCTACTTGGGTTTCTACCTTGCGCTTGTCAGGTTGGGTGTCATCGCAGTAGATCTCCATCATTTTATCCAGTGTAACATGATATACATAGGCGCTTGCAACCAAAGGTGTAAGTCGCAGTTGATGCGTAGGATAATCCATTAGCAAATCCTCTTGAATTTTAACACTATCATTAAACTGTCTTCTTTTTAACGCATATTTTATAGCTACTGTCAGCGCCATTTTAGCTCCACCAAGACCTGCTCTAGCGACACAAATGCGACCACCAACGAGCGTTCCCAACATCGTAAAAAAGCGTTTATTCGGATTTTTAATGTCAGATTTGTATGTGCCTTCGGGTGTGATATCACCGTATTTATTGAGGAGGTTGTTCCTAGGAACCTGTACTTGATGAAACCAAATTTTTCCGTTATCAACTCCGTTTAGTCCCAATTTGTATCCGTTATCCTCTATGGTAATACCAGGTAGGGTATTGTGAGCCTTATCCCTCAAAGGAACGAGTATTGCATGTACCCCTTCATTTTTCCCATCTACGATTAATTGGGCAAAAACCGATGCCATTGTAGCATGCAGGGCGTTTCCTATGTACTCTTTATTATCATTTTTCCCAGGCGTGTGTATAATTAGGCTATCTGTGCGTTGATCATAAGTAGCGGTAGTCTTAATGCCCCTTACATTAGAGCCATGCCCTGTTTCTGTCATTGCAAAACAACCTAGTAATTTCCCTTTTCCGGTCTGGGACAAATAGTCATCGTGGTGCTGTTTTGTGCCTAGTTTTTGAATGCTGCCACCAAAGAGTCCAAATTGCACTCCGAATTTAATGGTAAGACTTCCATCGATATACATCATATTCTCAAAAATGGTGGCATAACCCTCCATATCACCTGTCCCTCCGTAAGCCCCTGGATAGGCTAAAGCCCCGTATCCTTTTTCAGCTAAGTGGACCACCTGTTCCAAAACCTTAGCCCTGAATTCTTCTTTATTCCTATGAACTTCCCATTTAAAAATAGGATGTTCCAAGGTCTGCCTGAAGTCGTCTACCACCTTTGCGTTTCTTCCTTTTAGAATACTATCAATTTCTGATGGCTTGTAATAGTCGGACGAAACCTCATGTTGTACTGCTACATCAAAAAGATGGTTGTAGTGGTTAGGTTGTATGCCCAGGTTAATTTCTATGTCCTTTAAGCTGTCGTTAAAGGCGAATGCGTCGTAATAGTGGCTTACCACTTTTTGACTGAATGTTGCCAGAGGATAGGTCTCGCTTTCGATTAATTGAACTTGAGAACTGGAAATTGTTTGTTTCCATAGTTTAAATGTTTCATCTTTTGGTGGTTTAGATACCTGCAACCAAGAAAGTAAGGAAGTTTTCTCATCTGTTTTTAAACTGATATCGTTACGTATTGCCCTTTCAACCACGTTAATTTCTGAGGCTGAAACTAGGTCGTCTGACCAGATAACATAGAAAAAAGGAATGTACTGAAGGATTCCTGAGGGATATGGGTTCTTTTTCATGCCTTAAAATTACGAATTTCTATATTAAATCATTCGAAATAAAGCAGGCTCGACTTGAAAAAACTTCATGTCGATTTATGTATCTTTGTTAGCATATGAATGAGTATTTAGACCCCTCCTCGGAGGGTTTTTCCGATGCGGAATTGGAGATTGAAAAGGCGCTGAGGCCTGTAAATTTTGATGATTTTACAGGCCAGGAACAGGTTTTAGAAAATTTAAAAGTTTTTGTTGAGGCTGCAAATCAGCGGGGAGAAGCTTTGGATCACACACTTTTT
>JBLHNI010000067.1:0-11756 GCA_047650615.1 Maribacter sp. | reverse complement strand
AAAGGAAGTTGCCACCTCTGCTGATTTTTTAAGGCGTTCCACTATTGCTGAGTTTTCATCTTCGTTCCATTTACCTAGCACATACTCTACTTGTCTACCCTTGCCAAAATCTGCCCCTACACCAAAACGGAATCTATTATACGTATTCCCTTGCAGAAATAGTTGGATATCCTTTAGTCCGTTATGGCCTCCGTCGCTGCCTTTGGTTTTTATTCTGATGGTGCCGAATTGAAGGTTAATATCATCTGTAATGACTAGTACATTTTCTAATGGAATCTTTTCCTTGTCCATCCAATATTTTAATGCTTTTCCGCTTCTGTTCATATAGGTAGATGGTTTAAGGCAGAGTACACTTCGGCCTTTTACTTTAAACATGCCTATATCTCCTAATTTTGCCGTTTCAAAGCTAAATTCCTCTTTAGTGGCTAATGCATCCAAAATCTTAAAACCAATATTGTGGCGTGTTTCTTTGTATTCATCTCCTATGTTACCGAGGCCTACGATTAAAAATTTCTTCATGATATCATCTTCGTTTAAAAAGCTACTTTCTTTTTTGAAAAGGGACTTCAGGAATGTGAACATAACTATGAAAGGTTCTTGCAGTCTTAAAAATACAAAAGCATCCCGATACGGGTATCGGGATGCTCTATATCAATCTATAAAAATAACCTTTGGTTATTCTTGTGCTGTTTCTTCATCAGCACCTTCTTCACCTTCTTCACCTTCTTCACCTTCCGTTAAGACCGCTGTACGTGCCATTTTAACTTGTACAACTATGGTGCTTTCTGGATGTAGAATAGTAAAATCTTCGTTCAATAAAGATTCGACGGTAATATTTTCGCCAATTTTTAATTTGGAAATATCGACATCAAAGAAATCTGGTAATTTGTCCGGGAAAGCTTTAATGGCTAATTTTCTTTTTCTGAACAACAAGCGTCCACCGTCTCTTTCCCCTGGAGAATTACCTTTTAAACGTACGGGAATATTCATGGTAACTTCCTTGTTATCAAATAATTGATAAAAATCGATATGCATAATTTTATCCGTAACTGGATGAAATTGGATGTCTTGCATAATTGCTTTTAATTTTCCATGACCCAAGTCAACCTCTACAGTATGCGCGGCTGCGGTGTACACTAAATCTCTAAACGCTAGTTCATGTGCTGAAAAGTGTAGTGGTTTATCCCCTCCGTATACTACGCAAGGAACCATTCCAGCATTACGTAAGGCTTTTGTTGACTTCTTGCCTACGCTTTCTCTTTCTGATCCTTTAATTGTAATTGACTTCATTGTATATATTAAAAATTAATAATTCTGAATTTAATTTCCGTGCTTACATAAGAAACTTTGAAGAGATGGAATTGTTGTGGTGTACTTTATCCATCACTTCTGCAAAAAGATTAGCACAACTTAGGACACGAACCTTGTTGCTTTTTATTTCAATAGGAATAGAATCGGTTATGATTAATTCCGTTAGTTGTGATTTTTCTATTTTCTCGTATGCATCACCAGATAGAAGTCCGTGCGTTGTAATAGCACGCACGCTAATGGCGCCACGCTCCATCATTAAATCGGCTGCTTTTGTCAGGGTTCCTGCGGTATCTACCATATCATCGACCAACACTACGTTCTTGCCCTGTACATCACCAATAAGCTCCATGTGACTGATTACATTGGCTTTTGCTCTTTGCTTATAACAAACCACAACATCACTTCCTAATGCTTTGGAATAAGCATAAGCTCTTTTGGAACCTCCCATATCTGGTGAGGCTATGGTTAAATTATCCAAGCCTAGGTTTTTTAAGTAAGGAAGAAAGAGGGTAGACGCAAAAAGATGATCTACAGGTTTTTCAAAGAATCCTTGAATCTGGTCTGCATGCAAGTCCATTGTAATGATTCTTGTTGCGCCGGCTGTTTCTAGCATTTTGGCAACTAATTTTGCTGCAATAGGCACCCTAGGTTTATCTTTTCTATCCTGTCTTGCCCAGCCAAAATAGGGCATAACTGCTGTAATATGCCGTGCGGAGGCCCTTTTGGCGGCATCTATCATCAACAACATTTCCATAAGGTTTTCAGCCCCTGGGTGGGTAGAACCGATAATAAAAATACGTGTACCTCTAATAGATTCCTCGAAAGAAGGCTGAAATTCCCCATCACTGTATCGGGAGAAAAGAATTTTACCAATATTGGTACCGTAGGCTTTGGCAATTTTTTCACCCAATTCCATGCTTTGTGTACATGCAAAAATCTTTGGTTCTGGAACTTGGTATGCCATAGCTTAGAATGTTGTGTCATTAGAATGTGAGAAAGGAGTCTTAATACCTCTGATTTCTAAGGAGGTGCAAATTTAAAAATTAAATTGGGTTGCTAAACTATAAATGTCAATAATTTTGTAGCTGTAACGAAATATTTTTTTAATTTTGCAGTCCTACTTTCAAAAGCTCGAGTGGCGGAACTGGTAGACGCGCTGGATTCAAAATCCAGTTCTTCGGAGTGCGGGTTCGATTCCCGCCTCGAGTACTTAAAGGAAAAGCCGAGATTTTTATCTTGGCTTTTTTATTTCAGGTATAACATTTTAGTTTGTTTACTTCATTAAATAAAAATGTTTCTGAATGATTACTTTTTACGATTGTACTAAACAAAGCAACTTTTAAACAGAATGTCTTAGGTTCGAGCCCAAGTGGCGGAGCTTTACTATTAGACAGTTACATTAATCTGTAGCTGTCCTATTTTTAGGGAACCCTACATAGGAACGACACCATAGCCTATCTTCGAGTATTTATAAAATGACCCTTTAAAGGGTCATTTTTGTTTTAAAACAGATATGCTTGTAATTTTTTGATCCCAAAAAACCTACTTCTTTACGCTAATCATCACCGCTTCACAGCTTTTTAAATCAGAGTTAAGAATAATATTTTCTGACTTGGTGCCATCCGAAATTTCTATGGAAACAGTATTGGGAGGGGAAGTTCCCAGATTATGTGCGTACAAGAAAAGGTCATTAGATTTATTTGGATCCAATTCAATCTTAAACTCTCTTTTATAATAGGTAAGGTAGTGTTTGCTTACTACAGAGGCACCATTAAGGTATATAGATACAATATCCCCGTCTTTCCTGCCGTGATCCCATATTTTAACAACGATACTAGTGCTGTTGAACACGAGATTCTTCGTGTAGGATATTTTTCTGCCTTCAAATTCTTCCCGTGTCTTTTCTGGTTGTGGTGCCTCTTGTACCGTTTTGGTGATATTGTTTTTTTTCTTCTTAATTGCAATAGGCGGTGATTTGGTACTCGCTGCTATAGTTGTGCTTATCTGGGTTGTTTTCTTTTCCCGTTCCTTTCGGTTTACTGATTTTTTTTCTTTTGTAGGGGTCGATATTTGTTGTGTTAGTGCTAGTTCTCGTTTTCTTTTTCGCTCATCCGACTCCTTGTTTACGATTGTAAATAGGGGGCTGATGAATTTAGCAATTTGGAATTTATCTTCTGGGAATAATTCGATACTTACCACTTGGTAACGATCTCCGGAACCAATATGTGTTGCTAGTACTATTCCTTCTGCAATACCAGAATTTTTAAAGGATCCTAATTCTTGTACCACCATTTCGTCTCTAATGAGAAAAAAACGAATTGACTTTTTCGAATCGATATTTTTTACAGACCATTCTAATTTCACAAGGTCCGGTATGGACCATATGGTGCCTTGGGTGGGCTGGTCTATGGTGATTTCCGATTTTCCGTCCTGTGAAAAACATAAGGAGATGCCAAATAGAAAAAAACAGAAATAGTTTGTTAATGGGAATTTCATAGCTGATAAATAGGAGGAAAGATATTTTTTCATCAAAAATATACAAATTAGCCTATTATGAATTTAGTTAATGTAAAAATGGTTTAGTGTTAATATAACGTCAGTTATGCTTAAATGTTGGATGTCAAGCTTTTTGTCAAAATTGTTAATTACTTTATTTGGAAATAATCCATAAAAAAGGAAATAATCCATAAATTAGCTATCCCAAATTTTAGGATACTAATGAATAAAACCATTTTGCATATAGATTTGGACACCTTTTATGTGTCTGTTGAGCGTCTTAATAATCGCTATTTACAAAACAGGCCTTTATTGGTTGGCGGTACGGGAGACCGTGGTGTTGTAGCAGCCTGTAGTTATGAGACCAGGGGCTTTGGTGTCCACTCTGGTATGCCCATGAAAATGGCTAAGGAACTATGCCCCGAAGCTTTTGTAATTCGTGGAAATTCGGGCGAGTATAGCAAGCATTCGGATATGGTTACCGAAATCATAAAGGAGGAGGTACCACTTTTTGAGAAATCTAGTATCGATGAGTTTTATGCCGATTTAACAGGAATGGACCGCTTCTTTGGGTCTTATAAGTTTTCGGGCGAATTGCGTAAGCGTATCATAAGGGAAACCGGACTACCTATTTCATTTGGACTATCAGCGAATAAGGTAGTCTCAAAAGTAGCCACTAATGAGGCCAAACCCAATAACCACCTTAAGGTAGACGAAGGTTTTGAGAAGTCTTTTTTAGCACCTTTATCTATTAAGAAAATACCCATGGTAGGCGATAAAACTTACCAAATACTCCGTAATTTGGGATTACGGCAGGTACGAACGGTGCAAGAAATGCCCATACATGTGATGCAGCGGGTGCTGGGTAAAAATGGGGGGATTATATGGAAAAGGTCTAACGGGATAGACAATACACCGGTGATTCCGTTTTGCGAACGAAAATCTATATCTACGGAGCGGACTTTTACTAGGGATACTATTGATGTGGTGAAATTAAGGGGAATCTTGATTGCCATGACCGAGAATTTAGCCTACCAGCTGCGTAGGGGCGAAAAGCTAACGGCGTGTATCAACGTTAAGATTCGGTATTCGGATTTTAACACCTATTCCAAACAATTACGTATTCCATATACCAGCGCAGACCATATTTTAATTCCTACGATTCTGGAACTGTTCAAAACACTATATAATAAGCGTTTATTGGTGCGGCTGATAGGGGTTAGGTTTAGTTATTTGGTATCTGGTAATTATCAGATTAATCTGTTCGAGGATACCGAAGAAACGCTTAACCTTTATAACGCTATGGATGCCATTAGAAAACGATACGGAGACAAGAGTGTGCTAAGGGCATCGGGTATGGATGCCAAGACTATAGGTAGAATAAACAATCCGTTTGACGGGAGACCGCCTGTGGTGTTGGCACATCGGAAACAGTAAAAAAGTCTCGTACTAATATCTGTTTGCACAAAACAATTTCCCTCGCTCGCTAGGGGTTAGTGGTGGTCTTTAGCAGGCAAAAGGTAAACATTACGTATCCAAGCATCATCAAATAAAAACAAGTCTAAAATCTCAAATCTGCCATCTATCTAAATTGTCACACATATTACAGCTTGCGTTACGGTACTTTTTCGGAGGTAGCACTTTTACAATTGGCCCAAGAAAACCATGTAGGTCAATTAGCACTTACCGATATAAACACCACTTCGGCAGGATTGAATTTTGTACGAAAGGCGCAGGAACTTCATATAAAACCCATTTTAGGAATCGATTTTAGGAATGGGGTAGAGCCTTGCTTTATTGGTGTAGCAATGAATAATGATGGATATCTGGAGCTCAACAATTATCTTTCCGAGCACCTACACCATAAAAAAAAATTTCCTTCAAAAGCCCCTGGGTTTAAAAATACATATGTTATTTACCCTTTTGAAAAGGTGCTTCAGAATGAAATGATAAGTTTTTCTGAACACGAGTTTATTGGTGTTTCCATTGCAGATTTAAGACGTTTGCGATTTTCCAGATTAATAGCATTTAAAGAGAAATTGGTGGTGCAGCAACCTGTTACCTTTCGTAATAAGCGCGACTTTAACGCACATCGTTTGTTGCGAGCTATAGATAATAATACCTTATTGAGTAAGCTTTGTGTTACGGAGCAGGCAGATCCTGAAGAGAAAATGTTTCCGCTTCAAAATTTGGCTGCAGCCTTTTCGGAATATCCTTTTATTCTAGAGAATACGGAGCGTTTTATGAATGCCTGTTCTATTCATTTTGATTTTTCCAAAGGACGAAAGCCTCAAAATTTAAAAAACTATCTGGGCAGCCAAGAGGAAGATGAGGCCTTTCTGGAAAAGCTTTGCGCAGAAGGACTTCCGTATCGCTACCCCAAGGTAGATGAAGCGATACTTGCTCGTTTGGAAAAGGAATTTAGCCTTATTAAACAAATGGGTTTTGTTTCTTATTTTCTAATCAATTGGGATATTGTGAGCTATGCCCGTAGGTGTAATTTTTTTTACGTAGGGCGTGGTAGCGGCGCCAATAGTATTGTCGCATATCTGCTTCGTATTACGGATGTAGACCCTATGGAGCTAGACCTATATTTTGAGCGTTTTATGAATCTGTACCGCGCCAATCCGCCAGATTTTGATATTGATTTTTCTCATCATGATAGACCTATCGTAACCCAATATATTTTTGAGCGTTTTAAAAATGTAGCTCTTTTAGGTACGTATGTAACCTTTAAATGGCGTGGGATGATACGTGAATTGGGAAAGGTTTTTGGTTTGCCCAAAGATGAGATCGATAAACTTTGCAACGGTAATTTTCAAGATTCTAGGCTAGATGGTGTTTCTGTCTTAGTAGTCAAATACACAAAACTCCTGGAAGGGATGCCTAATTATTTAAGTATCCATGCCGGTGGTATTTTGATAAGCGATAGGCCATTACATTGGTTTTCCGCTACCCATCTACCACCTAAAGGCTACCCCACAACGCATTACGACATGGTGATTGCAGAAGATGTGGGTTTGTATAAGTTCGATATTCTAGGACAACGTGGGCTTTCAAAAATAAAGGAATCCATCACTATTTTGGAGGCTACAAGACCTGATGAATTTGCCCAGTGGGACATTCATGATATCAAACGCTTTAAAAACGACCCCAAGATTAATGACCTGATTAAGACTGCACAATGTATGGGCTGCTTTTATGTAGAGTCACCTGCCATGCGCATGCTACTTAAAAAATTACAGGTAGATACGTATTTGGGTCTAGTAGCTGCTAGTTCTATTATTCGCCCAGGGGTAGCCAAAAGTGGGATGATGCGGGAGTATATTTTACGACATCGTAATCCGGGCAGGGCAGAAGAACTCGCACATCCTGTTATGTTGAGCATTATGCCAGAGACGTATGGTGTCATGGTCTACCAAGAAGATGTGATTAAGGTAGCGCACCATTTTGCCGGCTTAGATTTGGGTGAGGCAGATGTGCTTCGTCGTGGTATGAGTGGTAAATTTCGCTCGCGGGCAGAGTTCCAAAGGGTAGAGGAGAAGTTTATTTTCAACTGTCGCGAAAAAGGCTATGATGACGAGCTTATTTTTGAAATATGGAATCAAGTAGCCAGTTTTGCTGGCTATGCCTTTGCAAAGGGACATTCCGCTTCCTATGCTGTAGAAAGCTATCAAACCTTGTTTTTGCGTGCGTATTTTCCACTAGAGTATATGGTAGCCGTACTCAATAACGGTGGCGGTTTTTATAGCGCAGAATTTTATATTCATGAGGCACGTATGTTGGGTGCTATTATTCATGCACCCTGCGTTAACAATGGTGTTGCAGGGAATCACATTTACGACAAAGAGTTGTATCTCGGCTTTATGTATTTAAAGGAATTGGAGGTGCGTGTAATAGATCGTATGTTGAAAGAAAGATCTGTACATGGTAGGTATGTTTCTTTGGAAGATTTTTTGGATCGCGTGCTCATATCCATAGAGCAGGTAAGTATCTTGATTCGTATCAATGCATTCCGGTTTACGGGAGCCAACAAACATGAACTATTATGGAAAGCACATTTGTTTTTGACCAAGAACGTTAAAATAGACCACCCAAAGCTATTCCGACCTGAACAGCAACATTTTGAAATCCCCAAATTACATACTACCAATTTAGAGATGGCCTTTACGCAATTGGAGTTATTAGGATTCTGTTTGTGCAGCCCGTATGCGCTATTGGTAACACCTCCCAAAAACACTACGGGAAGCAAGGATTTGGAGCGCTATTTGAATAAACATATAGATATCTACGGTTATATTGTTGCCGTAAAAAATACTAAGACAAATAAAGGTAAACGCATGTGTTTTGCTACTTTGGTAGATCAGCAAGGCGCTGTTTTTGACACGGTACTTTTCCCTCCCGTGGCTGCGGTATATCCTTTTCAGGGTAGGGGGGTCTATCGTTTTTACGGGAAGGTGGTGAGTGAATTTGGCTTTTTAAGTATAGAGGTCATTAAAATGCAAAAGCAGGATTATGTGCAAGATCCTCGCTATGCAGATATGAAGACCAGTGCTAAGGTCTTTAGTAAATCAAAGAATCCCTTGGAGAATTAAAACACAAAAAATAACTTACGAGCTGGTAATGCTTTTATCAATTTCGTCTTTGTTTTTCGCTTTTGGCACATTTTCTATCCATAGAAAAAATAGCAATCCTAAAAAGTATAGTACTACGTCTATTGCATCCGCAGTATAGCGACTATGAAATAGGGGTAGTAGGAGCTCAAAATATAGGGAATACAATACCGTAAGGGTTAAAGAAATATTTACCGGGATGTTCAAGTGTTTATCACGCCTTATAAACCGAATTGCATATTGACATATTTTAAGCACTATAGGCATACAGAGCAGGTCGTTCAGATAATTGTTCACAGTTAGGGGTAGGATGATCATTAGCTGTTGTGCTAGGTAAACCATAAGGGCCAATACGCAAAAAGCAGGAAGGTAAAAACGTTTTAGAACTAAAACAAACATCACATTTAGGGATTAAGGGAATTACGCTGCTATGTAACCAAACAGTAGCGCAAGAAAAGAACCTATGGCAAGGACAATGAGCCAAATGGAGTAGAAGAACCTAGCCACGTATCTAATGACCAAATTCTCATGGTCCTTTACATTTTTCAAGAATATTGTAACCGCACTTTTCTTTTTTGGGTCGTTCTGTTGCTTTTGTTTTTGGGTAGCCTTTTTTTGCCGCTCAAGTTCTCGTTTTAAGATGATATTGATGATGCTTCCACATGCAGGACAATAGTCTTGATTCAAAGACATTTTTCCGCAATTTGGACACCTTCTGTACGTTTCGTTCGACATATTTTTAGTTTATCAACGCAGGAACGCGTATTTGATGGTTAGGGTAATTAATTTTCTTGCTCAAAAATAATATTAGGTAATTAAAAGTAACTATTCTTGATTCTCACGCTTATTATTTCTCAAAGTTACTAATGGGATTACGTTGTTCTAAGCTATATCTATAGAAAGTGTAACGGTATTTCATTTTACTTTTCTAAGATTTCCTTATTTAGGTGCCTGTTACAACTAGAAATTTCTCACCATTTAATTAGGTATCCCTTTACAGCCTTAATTCGCCTTTTAGAACTATTTGAGCCTGACTTTTTATTATTACTAGTTAGTTCAACTTCCATAAATCCAGTTCTTTTAGAACACTGAAAGAAATTCATTTTCTTTTTGTGCAATCGCTTACTCTAATATTTTGCGAGGAACGTATGAGTTTCGCCAGTTGCAGGGTCTTCAACGATTAGAATTTTAGACGATGTAGGGCATTATAACTCCGCTTGGTTTCGCTCAAAGCGATTTATATTGGGTAACCCTTAGTAGCATAGTTTTGATCTTAGCTGGTAGCACTTTTTTTCTTAGAAGCTGGCAATTAAGGAATGACTAAAGACAAGAAATAGTAGCAGTACACCATTTGGCTTACCATAAGTAAACGAAAAATCTTAACTAGTTTTATTATACCTAATTAGGGTTTTTATTTACTGTGTAGACGAGACTTTGAACCGTGAGTCCTTCACTTTGTTATTAAGGACTTACAAGGTGTTTTTTTCAACTCGAAAGGAGTTTACATTTTAGACCCATTAGAAAATATAACCCAAATGAAGTCTTAATGGATAAGTGAGTTGCACTTATAGGTTGTACATAGCCTGCATTTAATTTTTGAATAAAAAAGGTATAGTCCAATATCGAACTGACATTATTTTAATATTTCTTTAGAGTGCATTATTGCAAATTCTCTATTTCTAAATTTTTGTTCAACCAATACTCATCAGTCTTAAAGCCAAAGGCAGATGGCTTGTATGTTCCAATTAGTTTAACATTTGCTTCTTCGGGTACGGGTAAATTCATCGTCCAAAAAACGCCGTTTACTAATAGTCTGCGAACGTTCTCATTGAGCATATCGGAAGCTGCACCAATAGTTGAGGTAAATGATTTTCCTTGTTTGCCACCGGGAATTTGATAGCTTTTGGACCATGCAATTGGCATGAGAATATCATTTACTTTAACGCCTTCGCTGTTTTCTGTAGCTAGTATTTTATCTGTAGGCTTCATCCCAAAGAATATATCGTTTTCATCAAATGCTCCTTCTCTATTGATAACTTGTCCCAAAATAATAGGCTCGCTGTCTCCCGAAAGGGGAAAACGTACGCCATAAACATCTGTTGGTCCCCAAATACTTCCACTTTCAATGCCTTTAGTAACGGGATGGGACGTTGCATTCTTTGCTATAACACCACGCGTACTCTGATTTTTATGATGACCATGATGGGTATGCCATTTTTCTCCAAGGATCAATCTGCCAAAACCATCGGTCCACTCCGTTTTATCTCCTGAATACCCATTACTGTACTGGGCAAAATTAGTATTAGCGTCTTTCTCGAAATTAAATGCATGGGTAGCGGTACGGATGCCTATTAGAGGCTTCCCTGCCTTTAGATAGTTTTCTAAATACTGCATTTGTGAATCTGGTAGTGCACGAAATCGAGTAAAAATCACCATCATATCAGCCTTTTCTAAGCTTTCCAAACCGGGAATGCTTTTCACATAATTCGCGTTAACGATTCCAGGTTTTTCTGGGTCTTGCGCGAACAAAACAGTGCATTTAAAACCATGGTGCTTCGACAGTATTTTGGCCAATTGCGGAAGTGCCTCCTCAGATCGATATTCTTCATCGCCAGAAATAAGCACGATATGCTTTGACTCTTGATTCTTACCATTAAAAGTGAGCCATTGTTGAGGTACGTCAACACCCTTTTCAACTTCCTTTTTTTCTGCCTTTTGTCCACATGATATACATATGCTTAAAATAGTAAGTGCAAAAATAGTTCTCATTTTCAAATACTCCATATTTCTATTTTGTTTCTATGTTTACTCGCCTATCCCATGCTGTAAGAACTGAAGTCTTTTGATATAAATATCTTCAGAAGGAGAAGAATTATAAGATACAGCAATGGCATGAGCAAATTGAAGAATCATCCTTAATTCACTTCAATATATAAAAGTGCTACCATTTTTGTTGACGATTTAAAAAATTTAACGATTTGCGATTTTTTAAAACAATTTACTATCTATTTCGTTCAGTTTAAAATGTACTCGAATAGTCCAAAGCATATGAGCTATGCCAGAACCTATCGTGGAGTTTTACTCAAACCAAAGACAAAACCTTAGCACTAATACGTTTGGCTAAATGGGATGAAAAGGTAAGGCAGGCTAAATTTAAAAGCTTCAACACCATTACCAGAACTATGACTATTCATTACAAAAACATACTCAACTACTTTGACAATAGAAGTACGAATGCTTCTGCCGAATCTTTCAATGCTAAAATAAAGGCCTTTAGAGCGCAATTCAGAGGCGTTAGAAATGTAGAATTCTTCCTCTTTAGACTAACTAATATTT
>JBLHNI010000066.1:0-11770 GCA_047650615.1 Maribacter sp. | reverse complement strand
TGGTGCTGTAGCATGGCTAGCAAATGAATATCCAGTTCGATGGCGAACTTTTCCAATGTTTTGGAAACGGAGTTCAATTCTGAAACGGGATATACAAAATGCTCTACGTCCCCCAGATACTTAGGTCACACACTTAAGTTAAATTGCTGTAGTTTCGCTAGGACTTTAAGCTCATATTGTACATGAACAATGCGCACTACAGCGCCAAAAGATGTAGCGAGGTCAATTACCGGCTTTAGCTCAGAATTCGTATAAAAACGGTAAAAGTCGGTGGCGAAAGCAATCTCGGCAGGCTTTATATAATCGAAGTTTTGTGGTATGGCTAAAAGAGGACAATGCTTTACCGCTTTAATGATTCGTACGGAATTACTTCCCATAAACACTTTTTCCATTCCACTAGCATCCTTTGTCTCGACTAATACCAAGTCTATATCGTGTTTGGTAACGGTCTCAAACACCTCATTTATTAGAAAACTAAAGGAAGATATCGTCTTAAAGTGATGATTATTATTTTTATGTGATGCCTTAATCCTGTCCAGTAGCTTTTTTAAACCATCTTTTGAGCATTTATTTGCCGCATTGTTAAGGAGACCATTTTCGAGAGAAGCAGCCACAAAGCGACTATGTGCTATTGCTGGGGGGTGTGTTAAGTAAATAAAACGTGCAGGCCTCTTCTTTGAATAGTGCTCAGGCATACTGTATAGCATTCCAAGTATTATCAGAAAAATCTGTGGGAATCAAAACTCGTTTCATGTGGGTGTTTCATTAGTTGTCAATGTCACATGTAACCCCTGTCTGCTCACGGGCAGTTTTGATTTTTGAAAATAGGCGCTGCCCATTGGTTTTGGGAAGCTTTTTAAACAAATGCGTTTCATCTAATCTTAGTATATTACAGTGTAAAATTAGCACTAACCTTTAAACGCAAACTATGATAATTGTTAGGTTTTGAAAAAAGGTGACCTCAAATGGAAGTTTTATGCCAGTTTATGATGGATACCCTTATAGATAGCGAACTCTTTTAAGACGGTTACATTACGTTAAATAAATTCGACTCATGGAGGAAACTACAGATTTAATTAAAGACAGAGCGGATGTTTCTTTGCTGGTACGAACCTTTTATGGTAAAATCAGAAAAGACGACGTCTTAGGACCTATATTCAATAACCATATAACGGACTGGGAAAGCCACTTAGAACTGCTTACGGATTTCTGGGAAACTCAACTTTTCTTAAAACGTACCTATCATGGCAACCCCATAACCGCTCATCAAGAAGTAGACGAGAAGATGAACTACGCTATAACTTCAGAACACTTTGGACTATGGCTAAACCTTTGGTTTGAGACCATAGATGAGCTATTTACAGGAGAAACCGCATGGATTGCCAAAAATAGGGCTCAAAAAATGAGCACAATGCTGTTTATGAAGTTATTCGAAAATAGGACTAGATGCGATTAAATAGGGAGAGAAGCAGTACGTTTTTAGATGTGGATTGGTACTTGTTAAGCAGCACCTTTCATTGCTAAAACAGTAGTAACCCAAACAATTACAGATGAAAAAAAGATTCCTACTGTATTGGCTGCGAAGGCTCTCTTTTTTTCCATTTTAAATATATAACTGGCAATGCTGCCGGCATAAACACCGGTGCCGGGAACCGGAAGCATTACAAAGAAAATAAGTCCTATAAAACCATACTTCTTTATTTTTTCACCTGATCCAACTTTCGCTTTACGAGCAACGTAAATAGCGGATTTTTTGTAGTAATGCCATTTTAGAAGGTATTTATTTATTTTAGTCAAGAAAAAATGCATGATTGGAAAAACAAGGATATTGGCAAAAAGACAAGCTGCAAAGACCAGATAAATGTTTACGCCATTAAATATCCCGTACGGAATTCCCACCTTTGCTTCTCCAAAAGGAGAAAGGCTCCAAAGCATTGCTATGATTAAATCTAAAGCCAAATTTCTAATTTTATTAATCCGTAAAATTACATTCTTATAATCGATAAATCATTTATTAAATCATAAATAATCTCTAAAAGAATACGTTCTGGATTGCACATAAAATCGTTATTTTCGTAGGGCTAGGTATATATTCCAGTTTACAATAGACTCCTGAAGAATAAAAAAAACGAATATAGGAGGTCTTTTCTTAAAAAAGCATCACTTACTACAGCGGCCATTTAGGCATCACCTTTATTATTTACAACAAGCCTAGAAGAGAAACCACCCCTCATAAGATTCTATTCCGATGGGTCTTATGCTGCGAACGACCATATAAATTTAGCCCTTATTGGCTCTGGTATTCAAGGCATCTATGATACCACTGCTGCCTTAGTTGTAGCCGGAGTACAACTAGTAGCCGCTTGCGATTTGTATGATGGCCGATTAGACCGAGCATAAGGATTATGGGGAGATTCGATTTTTGTGACACGGGACTATAGAAAAATACTGGAGCGTAAAGATATTGATACAGTCATCATTGCTACTCTAGACCATTGGCATCAAAAATTACAATGGAAGCACTAAAAGCAGATAAACATGTGTACTGCGAAAAGCCCATGGTGCAAAAATACGAGGAAGGTGAAGCAATTATTAATGGCCAAAAGAAGAGGGTAAAATATGTCAGGTAGGAAGACAGGGAATATCATCTTTAGGTAATGAAAAAGCCAAGCAGTTATATGAAGAAGGAGCTATTGGATATGTACAATGATCGGTATGCTGCTGAAGGTGCTTGGCAGTATCCCATTCCGCCAGACGCTGATCCAAGTACCATAGATTTTGAGGTCTTTTTGGGTACAGCTCCTAAGGTCCCTTACGAACTCAAACGCTTTTTTAGGTGGGAAAACTATCAAGATTACGGAACCGGCGTAGCGGGCGATTTATTTGCACATGCCTTTTCAACGTTAAATGATGTTCTAAGCTCACACGGTCCTATTAGAGCATTAGCCAAAGGAGGTCTTAGATACTGGAAAGATGGCCGTGGCGTGCCAGATGTTACCATAAGGGTGTATGATTATCCTAAAACGGAAACCCATGCCGCTTTCAATGCTGCATTTCGAATTAATTTTATCGCTGGGAATGGTGGCGGATTTAAATTGATAGGTACAGAGGGAGAAATGGAAGTTGGTCAGAACCAAGTGCCTTTAAAACGGTCCAAATTAGGTGCGAGACTAGGCGGTTATTCTTTAATTGCCTATACGGAAGACACCCAGCAAAAGATAAAGGCCGACTACGCCAAGAATAGAGTATCATCTAGAGCATAATCTTTGAATACTGGAACTACAACTTGGTAAGCTCCTAGCGCCTATAGAGCTGGCCATTACGATCATTTCAACAATTTCTTTACCGCTATTCGTGCAGAAGGTAGCATAGTGCAAAACCCAACTTTTGGCTTAAGAGCTGCTAGTGCAGCCCTATTAGCTAATGAAAGTTACTATAAAAAACAGCCTGTAGACTGGGACCCAACAAATATGAAATTATTGTAATGCCTATATCTTAAAAGTGACCACGGGTAATGTGGAGTGGTTGGCGACATCCTCGCCAATACTGCCCAAAAAGAAATGGGAAATTCCTTTGCGGCCGTGGGTAGGGATTCCAATTATATCTGCATGGCTCTCCATGGCAAAATTTATGACACCGCTTTCAACGGAGTAATCGTTGTAAATAGCAACTAGTAGGTCAAAGCCAACGGTATCGCAAAAGGCAACTATTTTTTCTTGAATTTCCTTGGTGCTCAAAAACGCATCGCCAGGTGTATTTACATATACGAATCTCAGTTCTACTGCAAAGATTTCAGCTATATATTTAGCCCGCTGAAAAGCATGAATATTCTCCTCTTTCAGATCACAGGCGAATACCATTTGCTGCGGCTCAAAATCTTCGGTATCGTCTTTGATAACCAGTACGGGTATATCGGAATGCCGCACTACTTTTTGCGTATTGGAACCAACAAATATTTCTTTAAGTCCTTCGCTGCCGTGGCTACCCATAACGATTAAGTCAGCCTTATTTTCTTTGGCTACGGTGCTTATTTCGCTAAATACTTTAAAATGTTTTATTATCGGGATAATTTTAACACCCTCTAGATAAGGTTTGTCCAGAAACTCTTTTAATCGCTTCTCGGCAAGCCGTATTAAAAAAACGGTATGCTGCATTTGAGCCCCTTCATTCGAAGAAATCAACGCCTCGTTCAGTTCTAGCATATGTAAGGCATATAATGTTGCCTTATGCTTTTTGGCTATTGACGCCGCTACCTTGAATGCATATTCTGATTGAGTTGAAAAATCAACAGGGACTACAATATTTTCCATATCAGTGATTTTAATGGTTTATCTTAGTTTAGACCGTCATGGAGAACAATCTTGTATTGGGAACTTTTTTATGCAATCTTATATCAAAAGCCATGCACACATTACGCACGAAAGGCCTTCCTTTTTGTGTGACTTTGAGTTGATATGTATTTATCTCAATAAGGCCGTCCTGTCGCATAGTATCTAATCGTTGCAGAACAATGGGAAGACTAGAAAAAATCAATTGTTCATTAAACCAAGAGGTGTCCATACTAGACATAAGATTTAGAATATGCTTACGGATGACTTCATCCTCGGAAGAAAGGATATGCCCTTTGAATACAGGGATTACGTTATTTTCAACCAATCGCCTGTATTCTTCTAAACCTTTCACGTTCTGGGCAAAGCCATACCAACTATCGCTAATGCTGGAAGCGCCCAAACCTATCATTAGTTGTGTTTTAGAAGCCGTGTATCCCATAACATTACGATGTAAACGTCCTTCTTGTGTGGATATAAACAATTCATCGGTTTTTAAGGCAAAATGGTCCATTCCTATTTCTTCATATCCAAGTTGATCGAGCAAAGCCTTTCCTGTTTCGTACTGTTTTCTTTTTAAATCTGCAGCGGGCAAATCAGAATTCTTGTACCTTCGTTGCCCGTTTCCTTTCATCCACGGCACATGGGCATAACTATAAAAAGCCAACCGATCTGGAAGCAAGGTTTTAGTTTTGTTGATGGTCTCGATTACGTGGCCCATGGTTTGGTGGGGTAATCCAAAAATAATATCGTGCCCTATGGAAGTATAGCCAATTTCACGTGCCCACTCTGTTACTTTTTTTACATTTTCAAAAGGTTGAATCCTATGGATGGCCTTTTGCACTTTTTCATTATAATCCTGCACGCCATAACTAACTCTCCTAAAACCTACATCGTACAATACTTGTAAATGCTCTTTGGTTGTATTATTGGGATGCCCTTCAAAGCTAAACTCATGGTTTTCTGCCTTTGTCGCTTTTTTTAAAATCCCATTAATAAGACTTTTTAGATTCTCTAGACTAAAGAAAGTAGGCGTGCCACCGCCCAAATGCAGCTCTTTAATAACAGGTTTTTCCGAAAATAAGGCTACATAAAGCGACCATTCCTTTAGTACGGTTGCTATGTATGGCTCCTCTACCTTGTGCCGTTTTGTGATTCTTTTGTGGCAGCCACAAAACGTGCATAAACTTTCGCAGTAGGGTAAATGAATATACAGGCTTATTCCTTCGGTGCTATTGGATTCCGAAAAACTTTGTTGAACCGAAGCCTCCCATTTTTTTCCCGAGAAGGAATCTATGGCCCAATAGGGTACTGTTGGATAATTAGAATATCTAGGTCCGGGAACATTATATTTTTGAATAAGGCTGCACATGTACATTACACTTTAATATAAAAGTATGGCCTCCATATGTTTTATAGTATGACAATTGTCATACTATAAAACACTATCCAGAAAAATCGATGTGTCTTGTTAGGTTTTCTTCTACTGAGATAAATGATTCCATCCCCTTAATTCCTTTGATTGTCAAAATTGAATTTTACTCAGCGATACCAACGAACAAGTTCAATACGTTTCTTTCATCCATTCATAAGGTTGACGGCTCATCCACAAACCTCTAGTGAAATCAGGAAAATCCTGAGGTTCGCCATTATTATCAATAGATAGCTCAGATAAAGGAGTTACAGCACTCCAAGCGGCAGCATCGTAAGCATCCATTGGAGGTGCTATGTTAGCCTTTGCGGACTCAATAAAAGAGTTCATCACAAAGAAGTCCATTCCACCGTGTCCAGCATCTAAAGCATATTCGCCGTATTTTTTCCAAAGGGGATGGTCATATTTTTTTAACCATTCCGTGGCTTCACTCCATTTATGTGATTCAGATTGCCCCTCTACATATATTCTATTTCCATCTACCTCCCATAAACCATTTGCACCCTGCACCCTAAATCCCAAGGAGTAAGGTCGGGGTAAATTACAATCATGTGTAATCATAATAGTTTCCCCATTTGCAGTATCAATAGTAGTGGTAATAACATCACCCTGCTTAAATTTAACTTTGGCATTCGGGTGGTCTTTTCCTCCCACCTCTTCGATGTAATTATGCAATCCTATAGCCTTTGTTGCATGCGACGTTAAAGACATAAATCTATTTCCCTTGTTGATATCTGCCATAGCTGCAACAGGACCTAGGCCGTGTGTTGGATACACATCAGCATTTCTTTTTACCGAGTGTGCCGTACGCCATTTGGCTTCGGAAATTCCCTTTTTTCCAAACTCTGCACCTTTTCCATAGGCTGTCTTTCCATCGTTAAATTTGACATGGCGTAAATCGTGCTGGTAGCCGCATCTAAAATGCACCAACTCTCCAAAAACGTTTTGTTTTACCATGTTTAAAACAGCGAGTACGTCTCTGCGATAATTCACATTCTCCATGATCATCATATGCGTCCCAGTAGCTTCATGCGTATTCACTAAATCCCAACACTCTTCCAAGGTATTGGAAGCAGAAACCTCTACCCCTGCATATTTCCCTGCTTTCATAGCGTCTACCGTCATGCGTGTATGCCATAACCACGGTGTGGCAATAATCACTGCATCTACTTCTTTAAGCTCTAATAAATTTCTATAATCGTAATCACTGGCTCCAAATACCTGCGGTACTTTAGCGCCTGCTTTTGAAATTAAATCCTTAACAAGCGTAATTCTAGCAGGGTCAACATCACAAATAGCGGTAACATTTACGTCTTTACGTAACAACAAATTTTGTAAGTGATTTGTTCCCCGCAATCCTACTCCAATCATTGCAACATTAAGCTTGTCTGCGGCACTGTATATATTTTTCGCAAAACCTGGCACCGCAAATAGTCCTGCCCCAGCAAGTGATGTGCTTTTGATGAAATTACGTCTTGAGCTCATATCAGTATTTTGAATTTATGCTTTGAATTTATGAAAAACTTGCATCATTGGACAAGATGTGCTGTTTATTATTGTTGATATCACCCTATTAAAACACCAAACATCTAACTTCCGCTGTATTTTTTAAAGACAATCCTTACTTTTACACTATAAATATAATAACCATGACATTACTATTAATGGCTGCTGGAAGCGGCAGTAGGTACGGAAAACTAAAACAATTCGATGAACTTGGCCCTAAAGAGGAGTTCCTAATGGAGTTCGCTATTTACGATGCGATTAAAAATGACTTTAAACAAATAGTGGTTATAACAAAGGCAGAAAATGTTAGTTTTTTAAAAGAGTATTTAAGTAAAAAAATTCCTAACACAATTAGGTTGAACGTTTTAGCACAAGAGCTTACTGATTTGCCTAAAGGTGTAATATTTACAGGAGAACGTAAAAAACCGTGGGGTACTGCACATGCCGTTTGGACCGCTAGAAACGTAATTAATGGCCCTTTTGTGGTCATCAATGCTGATGATTTTTACGGACAAGTAGCGTATAAGAAAGCAGCCGATTTTATGAGATCTAATGACAGTGCATACTCTTTATTAGGCTACACCTTAAAAGACACGCTTTCTGTACATGGATCTGTATCTAGAGGGGTTTGTAAAGTGTCTGGGGATGATTTATTATCTGTAGAGGAACGATTAAAACTAGTGCAAAAAGGGCAGATAGTCTTAGATGAGGATACTGGTTTGGAATTTACCGGTGATGAACAAGCAAGTATGAATTTTTGGATATGCAGACCATCTATTTTTGCGAAAATAGAATCGGAATTTAAAATTTTCTTAAATGATGATGAGCGCATTGCCAATAGCGAGCTCTACTTGCCTTTTATGATACAGGAGATGCTTCAAGCAAAAGAGATAGAGGTAAAATGTATTGCATCTGGCGGAGATTGGTTTGGCGTAACTTATGCCAGCGATAAAGAAACGGCTATGGAAAGTTTACAAGACAAAACCAACCAAGGGCAGTATGTTTCTCCTTTATGGAACTAACAGATAGCAAATACACTCCAGAAAAGCTTCAAGAACTTCTGGGGTGTTTTGTAATTAAAAAGCAAAACTTTAGCTTTCAGCCTCTTACCGCGGGCTTAATAAACGATACGTTCTTGGTTTGTAACGAGGAGAAACCAATGTACGTTCTCCAACGTATCAACCATACTGTTTTCCCTAACGTTAGCGGATTAATGAAAAATGTTTCTAGTGCTTTAGAAGCCTTGCGTGCAAAGGACTATTCCGAAATCAAACTATTAAAAACTAGCGATGGGTCTTATTTTACAAAGGCTACTACGGGTTATTGGAGGGTAATGAGTTTTATTGCCGATAGTACTACTTACAACACCACCGAACAGCAAAAAACTGCCTTTGAAGCAGGACGCATTATCGGGAAGTACCATCTACTCTTAAAGAGAGAAAACCTTTTGGGATATGCGGATACGATTCCACGTTTTCACAATCTAAGTTTAAGGGAGCAACAGTTTAAGAGTGCATTAGCGACTGCAGACACTTTGAAATTAGAAATCGCCAATGCGCACATAGCTTTTGCTAAAGAAACCTTAAATACTTTAAAAGACATACCGTTAGAGACATTAAAATCGCGCGTATGCCATAACGACACCAAATTAAACAACATCCTGTTTTCCAAGCAAACGGGTAAAGGACTATGTCTTATAGATTTGGATACGATTATGAAGGGGTACTTTTTCTATGATTTTGGAGATGCTATTAGGACTGTAGTTAATACGGCGCCTGAAGACGAAAAACAACTGGCCCTTATTTGTTTTAAGGAGTACTTGTTTACCTCATTCGCAGAAGGACTTGCTAGTAACCCTTCTTTTTTAAGTAAGGCAGAACTAGATTCCTTGCCCATGGGAGCAGTGTTTATGCCTTTCATTCATGGACTAAGGGCTCTAACGGATTATCTGGAAAACAATAGGTACTACAAGGTTACTTATGAAAACCAGAATTTAGACCGATGTATAAGCCTGTTTGATTTTTCGAAAAAAGCCTTAGATAAGATTCCATTTATGGAAACGGAATTAAAACGTTTGTTTCCAGAAATAATATAATAGCACAGAAATGCTATCCACCTCTCCATGTCCTCCAGAAAGGGGAGGTTTTATCATCGGGTAACAGTAGTATTCAATCATGCTTGAATAAGTGTGCTCCCTCCCCATCTAGGCGCTATAAAAAATAGCTAGCAAAAGGGTTGGAACCAAAAAGAGTCCGGTTATTTAAAACCGGACTCTTTTACGAGAACACTATATGAAAATGAAAAAATTTATTTCGTTTTTATTACATAGTAAAAGTACCTTCTTTCTACCTGGTGTAAAACTTATTGTTGTGAACCTATGAAATGTTGTGGTGAACTAAGGAAATCTTGTTTTAAATAGATTTCATAGTGATTGGAAGTTAAAAAATCAGAAAACTAAACATGAAGCAAGACACGGGTTTAATAACAAATTAGATGCCCCACAAAATTTTAAAAGAGTTCAGTATATAGCATAAAAAAAGCCGATGCTCCCATCGGCCTGTGCTAACTAACTCAAAATATGAACATCTGTTCTAAAAGAACATGACAAAAATAAGTCGTTCTCACGGAGTTGGTGTTACGTTAACCTAAACAATAGGTTATGTTATTTGAACGCTGGGTATCCTGTAATATCAGCACCCGTAATTAATAGATGTATATCGTGTGTTCCCTCATAGGTTATCACACTTTCTAAGTTCATCATATGTCGCATAATACTATACTCACCTGTAATTCCCATGCCGCCCAATATTTGCCGCGCCTCACGTGCAATTTTAATGGCCATATCTACATTGTTGCGCTTTGCCATGGAAATTTGAGCCGTAGTAGCTTTGCCTTCATTCTTTAATTGCCCTAGTCTTAATGCCAATAACTGTGCTTTGGTAATTTCAGTAATCATCTCTGCAAGCTTCTTTTGTTGTAACTGAAAAGCTGCAATAGGCTTTCCAAACTGTACGCGTTCCTTAGCATATCGTAATGCTGTATCGTAACAGTCCATGGCAGCTCCTATAGCACCCCAAGCAATGCCATAACGTGCAGAATCCAGACATCCTAATGGAGCACCCAGGCCTGTTTTGTTAGGCAGTAAGTTTTCTTTAGGGACTTTTACATTATCGAAAATTAGTTCTCCGGTAGCCGAGGCGCGAAGCGACCATTTGTTATGTGTTTCTGGCGTAGAAAAACCTTCCATACCCCGCTCAACTATTAAACCATGAATTCTTCCTTCTTCGTTTTTTGCCCAAACAACTGCGATATCAGCAAATGGGGAATTAGATATCCAAAGTTTTGCACCGTTCAAGAGATAATGGTCACCCATATCCTTGAATTTTGTCTCCATACCACTTGGATTAGAACCATGATTAGGTTCCGTAAGTCCAAAACAGCCCATCCACTCGCCACTCGCTAGCTTGGGCAGGTATTTTTTACGCTGTTCCTCTGTACCATAAGCGTAAATAGGGTACATTACTAAAGAAGACTGTACAGAAGCTGTAGAACGAACCCCACTATCACCACGCTCTATTTCTTGCATTATAAGCCCGTAACTTATCTGATCTAAACCAGCGCCACCATATTCTTCTGGTATGTAAGGGCCAAAAGCGCCAATATCCGCAAGACCACTTATAATCTGCTTTGGAAACTCAGCCTTTTGGGCATATTCCTCAATAATCGGAGAGACATCTCGCTTTACCCATTGGCGTGCGGCATCACGCACCAATTTATGTTCATCGGAAAGTAAATCGTCTATATTGTAATAATCCGGGGCTTCAAATAAATCAGGTCTCATAACTCGCAATTTTTATCAAAGATAAATAGAAAAAATATAACATTAGAAAGACTAATTGTTATATTTAATATATTGTGTATGTGTTGAAATAACGGTTTAAGCGTTTAAAAATTGCGCCAATAGCTTATGAAAATGGTGTACTCCTTTTTCTCGAGTAGGTGAAAATCTTCCTGCTTTATAAAAATGTGATTGTACACCTTTCTGCACGCCTTCAACTACTTCTTCATCCTCTAACTCCACCTTGTCTAAGCCAGAACCAGCTCCCTTATCTAGGTTGTTCTCCTTATAGATATAACTCATAAATGATACTTTAGTTTTCTTCATATGCAATGGCTGGACCAGATTAACGGATACTCCCCAAGGGTAAAAATTGAACATCATATTGGGAAAAACCCAGTAATAGTAAGCCGCTACTTGTTTTCCATAATCTGGATGGCCTTCTGGTAACTCAAAAACGGCTTCAGACTCCTTTGCGTAGCCAATTTGAAGATTACAATGATCGTACAAAATAGTATCATAACTGCTATAATCAAGAGCAGCATCTAAATCTTCATGCACAAAAGGAATATGAAAACCTTCAAGATAATTATCACAATAAAGGGCCCAATGTGCATTGACTATATATTCTTTGTTTCTGCTCTTATCATGTTTAAATTCATCTAA